>CAVKVO010000372.1:0-2381 GCA_963659575.1 Prevotella sp. CAG:1031 | reverse complement strand
TAGGATAGAAAAAGATGAAGAAAAGGTATGAACACCCACGTATGCAGGTGGTGAAGATGGAGTGTGAAAGTTGCCTTGCGGCGGGTTCGGAGACAGTGAGTCGTGAGGCGAGTATAGAAACAAGTAGTATAGAATATGAAGATTGGGATGATGAAAATTAGTTTCTTTTTTGCTGTGGCTGCCGCAGTGTTGCTTTCAGCCTGTTCGCAGGAAGATGTGCAAAACGGTCAGTCAGACTCTCGCTTGCGCCACAGCGTGACCTTGAGCGCAAGCGGCGAGGAAGGCACCAGAGCCGTGTTTGCCACCAACGTGAAGTCCGACTCGCCGTTCTATTGGCAGAGCGGCGATGCGATAGGCGTTTCGACAAGTGGGGCTGAGACGCTGAGCCAGCTCGACCTCAAAAGCAGGAGCGCAAACATGCAGCTCGCCACATTTACGGGCGACATAGAGGGTGAGCTTGGCGACTATGCGGTTTATCCTTACAACGAAAACCACAAAATATCTGGCACCACGCTTACGTATCACCTCCCCTCGGAGTATGCGTATGACAGATGGGACACTGACTTTGCGCCCACCACAGACAAAGTGGACGACAACAAGATAAGCGCAAATCCTGCGTTGTGGGCGAAGATTTCGGCTGGAGACAATGGGGCTTCGGCACAGTTCAAGCACCTCGGTGGTCTTCTGTGCATAAAGATAGACCAGATGCCAGCCACACAATGCTTTCTGACCGTGACCGCCGACAGGCAGATATGCGGCGACTTCACAGTAGACCTAAGCTCTTCGCAGCCGAAAATCGTGTCGGACGAGGAAAACACGGAAGTGCCAGAATCGCTCAAAACTGTAACCATCACTGCAAATGGAGCGTATGGAACATCGGGTGTGTTTTATATCCCCATGCCTGTGGGCGCGGATTACAAAATCAATGTGAAGCTGGGATACAGTGATGTGGCAACGAAACTTGAGATGTCGTCATGCACGTCGGCCAAAACGGTGGAGATAGAACGCGGAAAAATAAAGATTGCGACACTCACCCAAAGCAAGATGTACAAGAATGGAAGCAAGGTTGTGTATGGACACAAGTTTGTGGACCTTGGCTTGTCTAAGTTGTGGGCTGAGACCAATGTGGGCGGAACCGTAGCGGCCGACTATGGTAATTATTACTCTTGGGCAGAAACCTTCACGAAGCGTTGGTATCTTGCTAATGCTAATTATTACAGTGATTCTTATGATGTAGGGGAGGATGAATGGTACTGCAAAAAATACCAAGACTCGAACTTGACCTTGAGCGATGAGGACGATGCAGCCTATGTGGTGTGGGGCAAATTGTGCAAAACGCCCACTAAGTCGGAGGTGCAGGAGTTGATAGACGGCACGACCCAGAAAGAAGCAAGCCGTAAAAACTCAAATGGAGAAACAATCTCGGGACTTGAGTTCACAAGCAAAACCAATGGCAACTCCATCTTCATTCCGTATAATGGTTATTACCAATTATCTGGCCCCAAAGATAGAGGGACGAGTGGATGCTATTGGACTTCAACCTCGGGCGAAACCAAAGAACTTGTTTACGACGCACATAATTTGGGCTATGGTGACAAATACAGCTATAGACAAGCTTACAGACTAATCTTTAGCCAAAATAGCATCAGAATAGAACAAAAATATAGAATTATTGGTGGTCAGGGCATAAGGCCAGTGCTAAAGTAGCAAGAGACTATAAAACAGGGGTGCCGATGGCGAGTTGGCTTACATCGCCAGAAAGCACTTGAAACGTTTTACGCATTGAAACGGCAAAGGTGTTGGAGGTTTGTCCATCTGCCTTTGCCGTTTTGTCGATATGCCAATCTCTCGGTTTTCGGTGTGTGCCGCAAGTGGGAGGGGCGTCCGATTATAATTATTCCCTTGTCTTGAAAGGCAATGCGTGAAAGCAAAGCGACACCAAAGGTAAACTCCATTAGCATGACATGTATTGGCTATGAGCATGGGGTGCAGCGAGGGCGCAGCACCTACTACAAGCTGTGTGCGGCACAGAGTCGTGGTTGACACACCCTTGCGTTGACCCTTGCGCAGAGTCAAGCGCAGACGGAAACTGTAGTAGGCGCTGCGTCACAGCCCATAGGGAAGCCAAACTCCAAGATTGCGTTTTGAGAGGTGGGGCGCGATGATTGCTGAATAGTTGCGTCCATTTTGGCGCGTAGCGAGGTGCTTGAGTTGTAGCAAACGGCTACTTCTTGTCCCTCAACTTGAGCATCGCCCGATGCGCCATGTCGTGCGTCTCGGGCAGTTGGGCGTATTTGTGGTAAGGCACGGTCTTTACCACCACGGACTTATGTCTTCTTTTGGCGGCAATACACGCTTGTATGAGGTCTGCGTTGGCAGAC
>CAVKVO010000371.1:0-2761 GCA_963659575.1 Prevotella sp. CAG:1031 | reverse complement strand
CCTATGTCCCTGGTGTGAAGCTTCACGTCAGCGTCTATCACACGCACGTTGCCTGCTGCATCACGCACGATGTTGTTGCCTTGGAGGTCGGCCACGACAAACTTGCCGTTGGTGAAAGCCGAACGTTCCACGTTCATGGGTTTGAACCCCATGCGCTCCATATAGTCCACACGCTCCTCTACCGACAGTGGTGTGCTGCCGGTGAAGTCTACAATAGGTTGTTTGAGGAATTTCACAAACTTGCCGTCCACTTCACCATAGCCCAAAATCTCATATCGGCTGTTGGGGAATATGTGGTTGAACAAAGTTACCGCATCAATGTCCGGACGGAATTTCCTGAGGTTGTCCTTGCCAGCTGAAACCTTGATGACGCTCTTGCCGTCGTTCGATTGGTATACAACAGAGTCCTTGCCACGGCCAATCGGCGTGGTGTTGTCTGTAAAGTCAGCGACACTCGTGTGCCAGTTGCCTGTGGCTATTGCCCATCCTTTGAGGAGTTCTTTCTTCTTTTCCTCAATTCTTCTCTTTGCTTCTGGACGAGTTCGTTCATTCGCTGGGACTGCGCTCTCAGATATTCTGCTGAAAAGTACATCGACCTCACTCGTGCGTTCTCCTTTTCGCATTCTTCGTCCCACTTCCGGTGGAAGTCGTTTAGATAGAGGTCGTCCGTATTCGTTGAGTGGTGTGACATGGTCAAGATAATCATTGATGCGCTGCAAAGTTACGTCATTGAAATCACCCGACAAAACTCTGTCATACAAATCTCGCGTCTCCTCCTTGTATACAGCCTCACGCTCTTTGCGCTCTTTGCGCACGTCCTTTATGGGTCTGCCGCTCACTATCGACACGGCTTCGTCCACAGTGGAGAGTATTCGGTTGCGCCGTTCAGCGTCCTCGCCATGATGCTTGGCTTCCAAGCGTACCTCGCCGTTGGCCATGTCGAGCAGCTTCTGCCCTTGCTCCACGTCCATGCTCGTCGGTATGCCGTTCAGCTCGTTCAGCCTGTCCACAACAGCGTCACGAAGCACACGCTCGTTGTGGGTCAATGGCTCTGCGCCCTCAGCCTTATGATGGCGAACGTCGGTACCCTTTTTCGGTTCCTCGCCGATGGTGGGGTTTGCAGGTGCCTTTCCCTCTTGCATCCGCTTTCCTGTCAGTTGCTCGAAATATTCGAAGAACTCACGCAGATACGGCTCGTGCATCTTGTAGATGTAGTCGCCCACGGAGTGCTTGTAGCGTTGCTTGAAGCGGTCGAACACCTCCTCAGTGTATGCCTCCTTGCCTTTGCCGATTATGCCCAAGGGACTTACCTCTGTGGCAGCCGACTGGTATGCAGCCTTGCCCTCGTCCATGAGAAGCCTCTTGTCGGAGCGGCCAAGCTCGGGATGGGGCACGGAGATTTCAGCCTTGGCGCCTTTCTTCGCCACGGCATACTCAGCGAAAGGCTTCGTCTTGCGGTGGCTGCTATCAATCCACTTCTCGAAGTCGTCGAGGTTCACTTCCGACACGTCAATCCTGCGGCCGTCTTCCCAACCACTCTCATAGTTGGCCAGATAGTCGCCCTTGGCTTCGTCCTTGTCGTTGAAGCCCAGCATCACCTTGTGCTCGTCAAACGTGCCGTCGGGGTTGTACTGGTCCACCACAAACACCTTGCGTCCGTTCCAACCGTCAATGTCGTTGGAGAGGAACACGTCTATGTGGTCGCCGTCCACACCCTCAGTGCCACGGAAGTAGCCGTAGGCGTTGTGCATCTTGCTCTCCCACTTCTTGCCGTCTGCGTCTGTGCCCTTGCGCACGCTGCCCTCGGGCTGCTCAATGGAGATGTCGAATGTACCCACCTGCACATGGCCTTTCTTGTAGTTGCCGGCCTCCTTCTGCGCCTCCGTCGGATTGACGTCCACCTTGGCCGATGCCGCCTCAATCTTGGCCGAAAGCGGCATCGAACCCTCATTTTCAACAACTTTATCCGATTTCTCTTGCACATCTGAAGGATTGTTCCTATCTTTGTTTTCGGAAGGTGTAGGAACATTCATGCTGGAGGATGTCTGAGTGTCGCCCAGTTCAGCATCCTGCGATGTTTCAACAGTTTCGACAGGCTGTTTAGCCGTAGCATGGCGGCTATGCTCTTCATCTTTGGACGGAGTTCCGTTAGAGGTAGAGCCGTTATCGGCGATAGGCTCAGACTGCAAACCGTCACTGGCAACCGCCGAGTTGTCATTCTGCACTTCGGAAGCAGACCAAATTTCTTCTTTTTTGTCTCCGTATTTCTTACCAAATACCCCTGCACTATTGACGTTCCAATACTTACCATCTCGTGACAACTGCACGAACAATGTGTTGTTGTGACCATCTTGGAGTTGTATCAAGTAAGTTTTGTTCTTTCCTCCATTCGCTTTCTCGTAAGAAGCGCCCTCCTTTATACGAGTGAAGTTGTTAACCACGTAGTCTACAAATTCCTCAATCGAGGCGAAACCAGCCTTTTGTATTTGCTTCCCATGTCGACGGTTAATGTGTATGTAGCCGTTTGTTGTATCACCCATAGACAAACGAATTGGCGCAGCAGGCAAATGATGAGCCGCCGTTATTTGTCCGAAGTCTATTCCTCCATTAGGAGAAAGGATGAACGGACTATTGTTTTGGTCTAACTCTCCACTGAGACGCAAGTTTTTATACCATTCACTCACGCCATTGTCAGTATCCTCATGAGCATTATCCAAACCATCTTGCGCTTGGTCTGCGCTTTCTTCCTCGGCTTTGGTTC
>CAVKVO010000370.1:0-2796 GCA_963659575.1 Prevotella sp. CAG:1031 | reverse complement strand
CGCCCCCTTTTAGGAAAGAAAGCCCCGGATGCCGAACGGTGTCCGGGGCTTCTTGCATTCTAAGCACCTGTTGGGCTTTCCCCGCGGTGCTTATTTTTATGATATATGGGTTGCCTGTGTAGCGTGGGCGGACGGAGCGGTCAAGGTAAATTATAGCTGTCTGTGACATTAATCGTCATATTTTGCTGCATCTATTTCATCGGCGTGCGCTTGCAGACGTTTTGCAATGTCACGGAATGCTTCAGCCAGTTTATGGTATTCTTCTTCCTTGAACGCCATAGACTTTTTAAGCACAGTGCAACCGTTTACACGTTGGCTAAACCAACTTTGTGATTTACCGAAATATTGCTTTGCCAACTGCGATTTATTTATAATATCTTCCAGCTCGCTAAATGCTGTTGCTGTTGCATCCGCCTTATGCTCGATACACTTTTTACGGCGTTCTTCATATTCCGCCATATTGGAAATCTCCTTTTTGCCTAAATACATATTTTTGTAGATTTTCACTCCTTTACTACTTTTGGGGCATGATGTTCAGCTTGTAGGAAAGGCTAAGCATGACATAACGTCCTATGCGGTCGGTGGTCTGGAGTGCGAAAGTTTGGGAATTGACCACGTATTTGTAGTTCTTCACGGTGTTGAGCAGGTCGAATGCGGATAGCTTCACCGTGAGGCTCTTGTCCTTGAGCAGCGAACGGCTGAGGGTGGCGTTCCACACATAGTTGTTTTGTTTTGGTGTCGCATCGAGCGTGTTGCCATAGTGATACCAACCGAACGAGGTAGCCGCAAAGACATCGAGCACGGGAATGGTGTAGTTGACGGCATAGGTGAGGTCGCACTCCAGTGTGGTGTAACTCGTGCGAGCATCGTCGTTGTAACGGTCACCGCTGATATTGGCGGAGCCTGTGACACCTGTGGAGAAGTCATTCTTACGGAAGAAGAACTGCAGACTTGACCGCGAACTGAGGTTGCGGCGGTTGATGAGATGTGACTGCATACCGCCTTCGGGCAACTGCATCACCTGCGACACGCCACAAATCGCCTGCGTGTAAATGGAGTATGTCCACAACTGCTGTCGGTCAAGTGCACCGCTCAGTCCAAGTCCGAGGTCGGCTGTCCACTCGTAATCACCGTTTTGCGGCTGGTAGACGTATGCTCCTGTTTGGCGGTTGTAGCTAAATCCTGTTAGCACGGGACGGCTGGTATAGCGAAACCGTGGAACTACCGAGAAGGTGGAACGGCTGTTGTTGAGCTGATGCTGGTAGTTACCGTCAAAGAACCAGTGCTGGCCGGTCTTCAAATCGGGATTGTTCAATGACGTGTACAAGGGTTGGCTCGTGTCGAAAGCCACCAGATTGTCCATGCTCGGCAGATAGGTGCGGTGGCCGATGGTGAACCTCAGACTGCGGAAAGCGCTCCGTTTCCAGTTGAAAACCATGTTCATCTCACCGTCAAGAAACGCCTTTGTGCGCGATGCGCAAGTGTCAACATCGGCGCGCAGATAGTTTAACTTCTCGTTGCGCACATACAGCGGCAAGTGTATCTGCATGTATGTGTACGAGTTGTCGGTCTGACGGTTGTAGATAAAGTTGAGTCCTGTCTTGGAGTCGCGTGTGAGCAGGTTCTCATATTCACTGTTGAGCGGCGAGCGCACCGACAGTAGCGAATCTGCCGTAGAGGGAATGGTGCCCAGTGGACGGACGTCACTCTCCCATCCTGCCAACTGGTCGAGGCGGTAATAGTCGCAGTTGGACTTCTTCTGTTCTTGACTGTACACGGTGTAGAGGCGCAAGGTGGAGTTGTTGAGGAAATTAAAGAAATACTCCAAGCGTCCTGCATAGTTGTAGGTTTTGGTCGGCGTGTCCTCAAAGATGTTGCGGTAGTCGCGGCTTTGTGATGCAGATGCGTAGTCCAGCCGGTAGTCGTTATAGTCCTTGTTGGTACGTTTTTGGTAACTGCCGTCGAGCGCTATCTCCAGATTGTCACCCCATGGCAGTTTCTTGTTCATCAGAAACCGTTGGGTTAAGCGCAGGTTTGAGCCTCTGAAAAGGTCGTTGCTGGAAGTGCGGTTCACCAGTGTCTCCCGTATGCCCGCTGGCTGTACGGCGGCAAACACGGAGTCGAGAGCCTGCGTGGCGTCACCATATTGGTCGGCACTTTGCGACAGTGTGGCGGTCCGGATGTGCTGCGTCTGGTTGTTGTTGCCCAAACAGAACTCGGTCACCGACTGCACCCACACGGGAAGTTGCAGGATGAAGTTATTGCTGACGGTCAGTTGGCGGTCGCGTGTGTCGCTGTGGGTGTCCTGCAGAGAATAGGAGTTGCCGCCGTCAAGGAACTGTATCTGGTTGTTTGTCAACCGGTCGTAATACTGGTTCCACGAGCCTACGATATCAAAGGTGTTCTTGTACATGTTGTCCCTGCCGTCGGTCTGTATGTTGAGACAGACCTGACGGTTGGTGGTCTTGCCCTCGGGAGCGTCCGAAGCGGTCCATTCGCCGTTGCTTTCAGGGTTGCGCGTCTCGTTGATGTTGTTCACATTGGCAAAGGCGGTCACCTTCGTGTGGTCGGTAAACCGGCTGAGAAAGACCCTCCCGAGATATCTGTCGGATGTGGCGCCGCCCAATTCCACGTTGCCTATATATCCTGTGCGGTATTGCTTCTTCAGGTTCACGTCCATCACATACTCCTTCTGTTCCACGTCTCTGCCGAGGTAGCGGTTCTTGTCGGTGTTCCTGTCATACACCTTGATATTCTCCACTGTGAAATACGGCAAGTTGTCGAGCATTATCTTGT
>CAVKVO010000369.1:0-2800 GCA_963659575.1 Prevotella sp. CAG:1031 | reverse complement strand
AAGGGCTCAGCGCCCATGACACTTCGACCAACAAGATTACGCAACAATGGACTACGCACTATATAAAAACTCGTTGGGGTTAGCCTTGACACTGATGCTCTTCTTCGCATTCTACTTCTTCGTGGCCAAAACTCCCGACAAACCTATCTTCGGCAACTACAAACGGTCGCGCCGACTGATGGGTGTGGCTCTGCTCGTGCTGGCGGCCAACTATTCGGTGCACCTCTTCGCCGGACTCCGTTTCAAGAGTCAGGATGCGGCGATACTGATGAACCTCTCCACATATTTCCTCTCCTACTGGCTCTTCGCGGCCGCTATGGTGACGCTGCTCAACCGGTTTTTCATCACCGTGCGCCGCTTCGTCCGCAACATCATATTCTGGATTGTCTTCACAGCCCTCGCCTGCGTTGTGCTCTTCGCCCTACCCCACGGCGGAATGGGCAGAATCGTGGGCATAGCAGCCCTCGCCATCTGTCTTTTCAGCTATGGCATATACCTCTCGTGGCGCATCATCAGAACCTACCACCGGGCAGTGCGCCTCTTCGACGACACCCATTCGGAGAACATCGCGGCCTACATCCGCTGGATGTCGATATTCACTTGGTGGGCTGTGATATACGGTGTGTGCTGCGGACTGCTCACCTTCCTGCCCGACGAGTATGTGTTTCTGTGGATTCTCTCGTCTGTACCTTTTTATATATACCTCTACTGCTCCTACATGAACTATCTGCTCTTCTACGAACAGGTGGAGAGTATACTCGAAACAACCGAACCCGAAGCCTTGGAAGCTGCCGGGGAAGAAACAGGAGAGCTGTCAGGCGACGAGGAGGAAACGCAGCCTAACGGCAATCCAACCTACTATGCGCAGATAGAAGAGAGCATGAAGGCCTGGCTCGACAACGAGGGTTTCACCGCTCCGGGCCTCACCATAGGCGACTTGGCGGCGAAGCTTGGCACCAACCGCACCTATCTTTCGTCATACATCAAGCAGACTTTCCGCACTCCGTTCCGCGAATGGATAGCCGGACTGCGCATAGACTACGCCAAGAAGCGGTTGGCTGCCGACCCGAGGGTGCCAGTGTCCGATGTGTGCGAAGCCGCCGGTTTCCTCTCGCAAAGCTATTTCGTCAGGATTTTCACCGACCGCGAAGGCGTCTCTCCGTCCAAGTGGAGGAAGAATGTGTGACCCGTTCTTGTGCTTTTATACGCCAACTGCCACAACAAAAACGCGCCAACTGCCACAACGAAAATGCGCCAACTGCCACAACAAGCAGGGATTTGCAATAGCTTTTCGTCCATTTATCCTTCTGACATTCAGAGAAATATTGTATTTTTGCATCAGTAAAGACTGACAATGAACAATCATGAATGAATACAAGGCACGAATTGCAGATAAAATATTGGCAGAAAAGCTTGACGCAATGGGCGCAGTTCTCATCGAAGGTCCCAAATATTGCGGTAAGACAACATTAGCCTCACAACAAGCAAAGAGCATTTTGTCGATGTCTGACCCAGACTCTATGGAGCAGAACATTGCCATGGCCAACACCAATATCAAGCTGTTGCTTCGCGGCGACACGCCACGCCTTATAGACGAATGGCAGATTGCGCCTAAGTTTTGGGATGCCGTAAGGAACGAAGTCGATAAGCGCGATGAAGACGGACAGTTCATATTGACAGGTTCGGCCGTCCCTCCAAGCTACGATGAAATATTCCATACCGGAACAGGACGCTTTGCCTGGCTAAAGCTTCGCACCATGAGTCTATGGGAATCTGAGGACTCTACCGGTGAGGTGAGCCTCGCAAAATTGCTCGCAACCGACAAGGAAGACTATTTTGTGGAAGGAGTCAACCAAACAGACTTAGAGCATTTGGCATATCTGACGTGCCGCGGCGGTTGGCCAAAGGCGTTGGACAAGAAGACGGAAAAGGCCGCTCTCATGCAGGCGATAGAATATTATGAGGCAGTGACCAAGTTCGACATATCTCGTGTCGACGCTACCAACCGTGACTGTGAGTTGGCGAGAAGGATCATGCGTTCCTATGCCAGAAACCAAGGCAGCCAGGCTACGGCAGGAACAATATTGGCCGACATTGCAAATAACGAAAGCACAGAGGTGAGCGAGAATACCATCTATTCATACCTAAAAGCGCTGAAGAAGATCTTTGTGATTGAAGACTCCAGGGCTTGGAATCCCAATTTGCGCAGCAAAACTGCAATCCGCACATCCGACACAAGATATTTCACCGATCCCTCAATAGCCACGGCAGCCTTGGGACTCGGCCCGGAAGATTTGGTGAACGACCTGCAAACATTCGGTTTGTTCTTCGAGACGCTGTGCGTTAGAGACCTGCGCGTTTATGCCGAAGCGCTCGGTGGCTCTGTCTATCACTTCCGCGACAAGAACGGTTTGGAGTGCGACGCAGTTGTTCATCTGCGCAATGGCAAATACGGATTGATAGAGATAAAGCTTGGCGGCGACAAACTAATTGAGGAAGGAGCCAAGACTCTAACCTCTTTAGCCGACAAGATTGACACCACAAAGATGAAAGCCCCTTCATTCAAAATGGTATTGACCGGCGTTGGACGCTACGCCTACCAGCGTCCACAAGACGGAGTTTATGTCGTACCAATAGGTTGTTTGAAGGATTAGTCCCAAGGAATTTCTTTCAAGCAGCCGCAATCAGGGGAAAGATATCAGCTGGTATCGATGTGCTTCTGCCTCTTTCCCAAATTTGCTCTATCAACAATTTTGCTTTTGCTCTATCAACAAAAAAATTGCTCTATCAACAAAACTTG
>CAVKVO010000368.1:0-2887 GCA_963659575.1 Prevotella sp. CAG:1031 | reverse complement strand
TCATGTTGATCTGGCTCTCGTCGATAGGAGGCAAGAAGGGCGACTGTGCCTGTGTTTGTGGCATACCTGTCACCTCGGAAATATAACTTCCGTCGTTGGAACCCTCTGATTTGGGGTGGTAGATTACGAGCAAGTAGCCATTGCCGTTGCCGTAGCGTGTCTCATACTGGCTCTTGCGCTTGCCGTGGCCGTAGTTGGGGTGGCAGTCGAGGCAGGAGCTGCGCACTGAGGCTGGTCCCAGTCCCTTGAAGGCACCGTTGCTCCAGGTGTACTGGCGCTCAAACATCTGTTCGCCTGCCTTGAAATTGCTCAAGAGGTCGGCATCGGCGGAAACGACAGGTGTCTCGTCTTGATAGCAACTGCCCGTAGTGTTTTCTGTCGTACCTTTTTCGCCTCCGGGATACCACTCGTCCGCAGTGAAATTGCCCACAGCTTTGCCTACATAGGCAGCGTCAGTCTCCGAGATGGTTGCGCTGTCCTTTTTCTCTCCTCCGTTGTCGTTGTTGTTCTCAACCGCATTGTCGGAGCAACTTGCCGTTGTCATTGCCAGGGCGAGGGCGAATGACAGGCTGGTGTAGTTCCTGAAAATCTTGTTCATAATGTGTTTGATTAGATGTTGTTTCTTATAGCAAAATGCGTAGCTCTGTCTTCATGGCGAAAACAAAGCTACGTAATTTATCTTTTCTGTTCTTTAAGGATTACTTGTTTGAAACCTTCAAGGCACGGAACCATTTGCCTGCCTTGTTCAACTCGTCATCCAAGTTCTTGATCATATTGATACAATTGCCAACTTGTGCATTGCCTGGATCGTCGATGAAGGCAGTTCCACTGTTCTTGGCACGTTCCAAAGTACCGATGGCATCGCTGAGAGCAGTCTCCAAATCTGTGTAACCACTGTAATTGTACTTCTTCATGATGTACATCATAGAGTTTGTGGTAGGCTCTGTTACAGTAATGTCGCGTGTGCCGTACAGGGAGTTCTTGATAGAGTAGATGTTGTCCTGGTAATCAATGAACGAACGCTTGCTGTAGGGTGACTCGATATAGTCGGCTGCATCGTCTTCTGTACCTGTACCTGTAGCCTTTCTGTAAGCCTGACCGAGTTTCTGGCTCTGTACCTCATCACAGATGTTGGAGCAACCTGCTACAAGGGCATTCTCGAATGCTTCCTGCCATGTTGGGAACCAAGCCTTTTCGCCAGTGGTGTTGAGGAGGAACAGACCATAACCGATGCCGGCAGATGAAAGGGCACCTGAGCTTTCCTCAGCTTTCTTAAGACCTTCGATGACCCAATTGCAGTTGGTTGTTATCCAGCTGCCCAATGTGGCATCACCATTCCAGCCATACTGGAGCAGAGAAATCATGTTGTAGAGGTCACCTGAAACGGCTGCTGCGAAAGCAAGCTCGTCTACACCTTTTACGCTTGTCATTCCTTCGAATGTGTCGTTCTTCTTCAGCATTTCTGCTGTGCGGACTGCACCGTCACGGAAGATAACGAACTCCAAACCGTGGAAACCGATAACAGATTGGAAATCACCGTTCTTGCTGTTGATGAACTGTGCTGGATTTGATCCATGAAGACCTTCAAGCAGAGTGGCATCGTTGAGAGCGCTGACAAGCTGGTTCTTGTCGAGTGGCCATGAATCGATGTGTGGGTCAATCTCGTTGTTCTCGGCAGCACCATAGAGGAAAGCCTCGCTGCGCTCCCATTCACGGCGTGCATCCTTGAATGCTTCTGCACAAGCCTCCATGTCTGCGTCGGTCAGCGTACCTGCCTGTATGTGAGCGTAAGCGGTCTCGCAAGCTGTCTTCAATGTGCCAGCATTGGTGCGCAAGTCAGCGTATGTTTTATAGATGATGTCGTTAACGTATGTGTTAGCCACAGTTGACAGCTCTGTAGCTGTTGGGATAGACGTATCTGTCTTGGTAGAGTCTTTCTTTTCAGTGTCAGGAGTAACTGTATTACTGCTGTCACTGCTGCTGCTACAAGATGCGAAGCCCATTGGCAAAGTCAATGCCATGGCGAGCACGAATGCGGATGTTGAAAACTTTTTCATTGTGTTTTAATTATAATAATTGAATGTTTATTTTTCTCTTTATATTTCTTCTCCTATGGATTAGAGGAAGAAGCCCTGGTAGGCGATGCCGATATTCACGGCAGGCTCATTGTTGTAGTCCGACTTCAGAATGCGGTTGTTGTACTCCGCCTTCACGCAAATCTGTGGCAAGGGATAGTAGTTGATGCCGGCTGCCACAATCTTACGCTCTGTCCACTTTGCCGTAGAGTTGTGGATGGATGAGTCGTAGTACTCGAAGTGACCGAATACATAGAGCTTCTGCTTGGCTGCTTTCATACTGGCAATCTGTGAGAACACATCGTAGCCAGCCTCAATCATCGTGGCGATGGCATGGCTGCCGAAGTACTTGCTGCTGCCCGACTCATTGGGCTTCACGTTGGATGTGCCTGGATAAACGAGACTTGTGATGGCGGTAGCATCGCTGACGTAACCGTAATCCACATTACCTCTTACCTTCCAGTTGTACTTATCGTAGGTGAAGTCGAAGGCACCCAGATATACGTTGCCCTTGATGTCAGTGTAATCCACGTCGTTAGGCGTGGTGTTGCCCACTGACCTACCGTAGTAACCGCTCAGACCAAGACGCAGACCGGGGATGCTGTAATTATCTACGCGTGCGGAAACCGCATACTTGTTGGCTACCTCAAACTCGTAAGGACTCTTGGCACCGCCCTGAATCCAGTTGCTGCGGCTGAACTTATAAGCGTTCAAACCACCGAGGAACTGTGCCTCGTAACGGAAGTCGCCGCTCTTTCCCCAGAAGCTCAAACCTGTCTGGTGCCATGTGCAAGGCAAGATGGTGTTCTCAC
>CAVKVO010000367.1:0-3008 GCA_963659575.1 Prevotella sp. CAG:1031 | reverse complement strand
AAGGCCACCACTCGTAAGCACTAAGTTTGCAGAGTGTTCGGCTGAGGCTTGCCTCAGCCGAACCGAAACAAACAAAATGTTTATTTCTAAGAAGTTATAAGCCGGGGTTGATTTCTTACTTTTGTCGTATAAAAGAAGAAGCCAACCATTCCGTGAGAGTAAACCATTTTCGTAGATAGTTTTAATACTAGCCTGGGCATAGGACTCTCAAGGATACGGCTGTCCAAGACGAGATAGGATGTTAGGCTCGGAGCCTATTTAGTGCTTGAGTCACGGACGCCGTCGGTCGACTTCTTGTTAATTTAATAAGCAAAAATATGAAGAAATTTGCTATTGGAATCGACGTCTCGAAGAAAACATTTGACGTTTCCATCATTTCCCGTGAGGACTTGTCCCAAATTGTGGCTTACAGCAAGTTTGGCAACAACGCAGACGGGTTCTGCAAGTTCACGAATTGGGTAGAGAACCATTGCGGTGCTGACGCTAGGGAGAACGTGCTGATGTGCGCTGAAAACACCGGAGTGTACAGCGAACCGATTGCCGCGGCCATGACCGGCGACGGATGGACCATATGGATTGAAAGTGCGCTTCAAATCAAGCGCAGCCTTGGAATCTGCCGTGGCAAGGACGACAAGCAGGACTCCCGCAGAATTGCGGAATATGCGGCCCGTCACGAGGACAAGGCAGTAGCCTATGTCGTGCCAAGCGAAGCCGTTTCCACACTGCATGCGCTCTTTTCGCAGCGTCGTTTCTACGTAGAGCAGCGTGATGCTATTCGTAGACGCATGGGCGAACTTGAGGAAAAGTATTCCAGCAACAAAGTCCTGAAAAAAAGCGTCAAGACGGACAATGACTTCATCGAACGTTTCGACCGCGAAATCAAAAAACTCGAGAAGCAGATGACAGATCTGATTGCCTCTGACGAAGAAATTTCCAAGACGCATCAAATCCTCACCTCCATGAAGGGTATTGGACTGATAAACGCCGTGGCGCTCATAGTTTATACCAACAACTTCGTCCGATTTGACTACGATGCCCGCAAAATCTGTTCATATTGGGGCGTTGCCCCGTTTGCTCACCAGTCGGGCACAAGTATCAATGGAAAGCCTCACGTGTCGGTGTATGCCGACAAGTATCTCAAAAGCCTACTCTCGGAAGCCGTGATGTGTGCCATAAGGTGGTGTAAGCCCATAAGAGATTATGCAAAGCGTCTGAAAGACAAAAAGAAGGAATGGGCTGTCATAGCCAATAACTGCAAAAACAAAATGCTGCATATTCTGGTTGCAATGGTCAAGAACGGCACTCCTTTTAAGGGTAATGCCGACGAAGCCCAAATGCTTAAAAATATCGCTTAAAAAGCTTGCATATAAACATAGGATGCCCAGGGCAAGCGAAGCGACACCCTGGGGTAGGATGTTCATAATAGACTTGCGCCCTGAAAGGGCAGCATAATGTCTATTTGGGATAAAATGTCGCACATATGTAGCCATTGTGTTGCCCCTTCAGGGCGTGCAATCAAAGTGGACTCCGATAACCCAGGGTGTCGCTTCGCCTGCCCTGGGCTATGTTGTGCTGGCCCTTCAGACCGCTTCCTTTACACCCCCCTACAACACATAACTGGTCGTTTTCTCCCCGCCAACCGCCACTTCTCGCACTTCGCACAAGCCATGGATTGCAAAGTTCATCCAACAAATCGGCGCATTCATCGACCATTCATCCTAAAAATACCTAATTAGGAGGAATAACAATGAAAACTGCAGCGTTGTACAAAGTTTTTTGCCGTAACTTTGCACAGACTTTTTACACGTGTGCGCACATAAGACCCGCAAGAGAGCGGGAATTTCAACGTCCGCGTTTCTACATTTCGAATACAAACAACAAAACATACACTAATCCACAACACATGAAGAAAATCGCTTTATGGGCGCTTGCCGGCTTGTTGCTTACAAGTTGCGGAAGCAAATCGAACAGCATGGGCGAAGCCAGCACAGACTTCGCAGTAGTAACCATCCAGACCACCGAGTCGGACCTCAACACCTCTTACCCCGCCACCATCAAGGGTATGCAGGACATTGAAATCCGTCCGAAAGTCTCCGGTTACCTCGTAAAGCTCCTCGTTGACGAAGGTGCCACCGTTCGCAAGGGACAGCCCCTCTTCCTCATCGACTCCGAACAGTACAGCGCTGCCGTGAAAGCCGCACAGGCACAGATCAAGGTGTGCCGCGCCAACATCGCCACGCAAAAGCTCACCGTGGAAAACAAGCGCATGCTCTTCAAGCAGAACATCATCTCCAGCTACGACCTTCAGATGGCCGAGAACACCCTCGCCTCTTACGAAGCACAGCTCGCCTCTGCCCAGGCCAACCTGCAGAGCGCACAGGACAACCTCCGCTGGTGTACGGTGACCAGTCCTTCCGACGGTGTGGTAGGTACCATTCCCTACCGTGTGGGTAGCCTCGTGAGCGCTTCTTCCGCAGAGCCCCTCACCACCGTTTCCAACATCCAGAAGATGTACGTCTACTTCTCCATGACCGAGAAGCAGCTCCTCGCCCTCACCCGCGAAAGCGGCGACGTGAACGCAGCCATCAAGAAGATGCCCGCCGTAAGCCTCGTCCTCGCCGACGGCAGCACCTACAGCCAGAACGGTACCATCAGCACCGTGAGCGGTGTGATTGACCAGACCACCGGTTCCGTACAGATGCGCGCCACCTTCGACAACGCAAGCCACGTGCTCCGCTCCGGCGGTACGGGTTCCGTTCTCATCCCCACCCATTCCAACGATGCCATCCTCGTTCCCCAGAAGGCTACGTTCGACATCCAGGACAAGAAGTTCGTTTACGTCGTAAATGCCGACAAGACGGTCGCTCCCCGCGAAATTGAAGTGCTCACGCAAAACGACGGACAGTCGTTCGTTGTGACCAGCGGACTCAAGGCCGGCGAACGCATCGTGGTAGACGGCGTCAACCAGCTCAAGAATGGTCAGAAGATCAACCCCATCACCCCCGCAC
>CAVKVO010000366.1:0-3159 GCA_963659575.1 Prevotella sp. CAG:1031 | reverse complement strand
CGCTTGGGGTCGGTCTTCCACACCTTCCACGGTTCGCACTCGGTGATGTAGCGGTTGCCTATGCGGGCAAGGTTCATTGCTTCCTTTTGAGCGTCGCGGAACTTGAACACGTCGAGCAGTTCCTCCACCTTGCGCTTCACGTCCTTAAACTCGTCGAGCGTCTGTTTGTCGGTGTCGGTCAGTTCGCCGCACTGCGGTACCACGCCGTTCCAATACTTCTTTGTGAGCTGCAGGGCACGGTTGACGAAGTTGCCATACACAGCCACAAGCTCGTTGTTGTTGTGGTCCTGAAAGTCGCGCCAAGTGAAATTGTTGTCCTTTGTCTCGGGCGCATTGGCGGTGAGAACGTAGCGCAGCACGTCTTGCTTGCCGGGGAAGTCAACGAGATACTCGTGGAGCCAAACAGCCCAGTTGCGCGAAGTGCTTATCTTGTCGTTCTCAAGGTTGAGGAATTCGTTGGCCGGCACGTTGTCGGGCAGTATGTAGTCGCCGTGCGCCTTGAGCATAACGGGGAACACGATGCAGTGGAACACGATGTTGTCCTTGCCGATGAAGTGTACGAGGCGTGTCTCGGGGTCTTTCCACCATGTCTCCCACGTGTCGGGCAGAAGTTCTTTCGTATTACTTATATAGCCTATGGGCGCGTCAAACCACACGTAGAGTACCTTGCCGTCGGCTCCTTCCACAGGCACGGGTATACCCCAATCGAGGTCGCGGGTCATGGCGCGCGGCTGAAGGTCCATGTCGAGCCAACTCTTGCACTGTCCGTAAACGTTGGGACGCCACTCCTTGTGACCTTCGAGAATCCACTGTTTGAGCCACTCCTGATACTCGTTCAAGGGCAAATACCAGTTCTTGGTCTTGCGTCTCACGGGTTTGGAACCGCTTATGGCACTCTGCGGATTGATCAGTTCGGTAGGGTCAAGCTCACTGCCGCACTTCTCGCACTGGTCGCCGTAAGCCTTGGGGTTGTGGCAATGGGGGCACTCGCCGGTGATGTAGCGGTCGGCGAGAAACTGGTGAGCCTCCTCGTCGTAATACTGCTCACTCTCCTTTTCGAGCAGTTTGCCCTCGTCATACAGTTTCTTGAAGAAGTCAGAAGCAAGTTTGTTGTGAGTTTCGGAGGTGGTGCGGCTATATATGTCGAAAGAAATGCCGAAGTCCTCGAAACTCTTCTTTATCATCGAGTGGTAGCGGTCTACCACGTCTTGGGGCGTAATGCCCTCTTTTTTAGCCCTGATGGTGATTGGCACTCCGTGCTCGTCGCTGCCGCCGATGAACAGCACGTCCTGCTTTTTCAGCCGCAGATAGCGCACGTAGATGTCGGCCGGCACATACACTCCGGCCAGGTGGCCTATGTGAACACCGCCGTTGGCGTATGGCAGAGCAGCCGTCACGGTGGTGCGCTTAAACTGTTTGTTTTCCATTGTAACTATGTTTGTTTCTTTTTATATGACTGCAAAGGTAGCACAAATTCAGCGTATTGCAAAATTAAGCGCGCCATAGCTGGTGGCCGGGAGGCCGCTGGGCTATGGCGCGAAATATGCTGTTTTGATTGGTTGGGAGCGCGGCAAGGCGCAGATGTCTTGACTGTAGAGGTGGTGGGCGCAACGGTCAGTGGGTGGCCTCATACCAAGCTGTGCTCTCCCGCGTGGTTGTCACCATTGTGTTTATGCTTGCGTCGGATGTCGTTATTCCGCTATATGCGTTGTTGTCTATTGGCTGGGGGTTGCTGCCCATGCATGGGTATTTGCCCGTGTGACCTTTGTATGGCACAGCTCGGTTGAGTTGCTCTTTGAACTGCGCCAGCAGGGCGGAGTCGGCGCAGAGGTGGGCCACATAGTCGCCAAAGTCGTGGAATATGGTGGGACTGTAGCCGTCCATGCGCTGTATGCTGCCGCGTTTGGCGGGGTCGAGAGTGTAGACGGCGTTTATCCGCCTCATTATCGAGGCCAGGCTGTCAAGCTCGGAGCAGTCGGTAACGCCTATGGTGCCATAGGGAGAACTCGACGACGAGTAATACTTGACGAAGCCTTGGCACACCGCCTCGTAGTCGGGCGTGCCGAGCAGTTGGGTACCTATGGTGGCGTAGGGCATACCTTCGCCCATCACCTCGGTGGGACAGGCTATGATGTGGCCGGCCACATGGCGCAGGTCGTAGGCCGCTTCGACCGACGACATGTAGCAGTCGTCAAACAGAATGAAGTCCATCTTTGTGCCTGTGCGCTCTATTGCCTCGGCAAAAGTGGCCGTCTCCACTTGGTATTTGGTAGACGTACCGCCGAAGTATCGCGTAATCAGGCCACCGTCGGTGGCGTGTTGCCAATAGGGAACGAATGTCTCAACACAGCCTTGTCCGCCCACTCTCTTTGTCGTTGTGGTCGAAACGGGCAGCCAGCCCATGCCGTGGCAGCCTATGGTCATGGCGTAGTTGTTGGCTGGAGCCATGGCCTTCATGTCGCCCAACAGTTGGGCTATGCCCTCCGCCGTGGTCAGCGAGGGCGAACTGATGTGGCGGTATCGGGTAAGGCTTGCGTCGTCGGAGCCGCAGAAGTCGTCCAAATCAAACATATAGGCGTCGGAGCCGCTGGTTGAAATAAGCACCACCACGCGTGAGCCGTCGGCCTTTGCACTGTTGTATGCCTTCTTCATGCCGCTTATGTTCTGCCAAAAAAAGTCGGTCAAGGGGCTGCTGTCGCCCGACCAAGGCATATACATGAGCAGTGTGTGGCTGGCTGTGGGCTGCGGCAGGTCGTCGTTGTCGCTGTGGCAAGCCGTGAGCGTGGCTGCGCCCAGAGCCATGGCCAAGGCCACGAACAGGGTGCGCGTAGGGTGTGTATTTGTGGTGCAAGTCATGTTGGTTTGTTGGGTCTTTGTGGTTGTGGTATGTGTGGCGTGGATGGGCGTTGGCACTGACGGCTCACCGCTCCACGCAGCTGAGCACGTCGGCGAAGACGTTGGCGCGAGCCAGCCGGGGGTGGTCGAACTCATCCGCGTGCTCAAGTTGCCATGTCACATGAAACGGCACGTGTACCGCCGCCGCCCCTATCTCTATGGCCGGGGTTATGTCGCTTTTGAACGAATTGCCCACCATGAGCAGTTCCGTGGGGCTTATGCCGAGGTTGCGGCACAGTGTGGAGTATGCCTTGGGGGTCTTGT
>CAVKVO010000365.1:0-3203 GCA_963659575.1 Prevotella sp. CAG:1031 | reverse complement strand
CGTGCCACATGATGGCCTCCACCTCGTTGCGTGCGCGGCAGTCGTGCAGACGGTCTTCAGCACCGGTGTTGAGGAGCGACAGTCCGCGTCCCCACAGTGGTGTGGTGCGGCACCATGACCCATGTATGTCGTTCTTCATGTAGAGCTTGTGCTGCATCATGTCGGTGTAGGGGTAGATGGTCTGGTTTTGGAAACGTGGCAGAGGCTTGTCGGCGATGGCGGCCGGTGTCCAGTAGTTGTCGTCTGTGGTCTGCCATTTTGGGCGGTGGCATGAGGCGCAGCCTATTTGGTTGAACAGTTCCTTGCCGCGCTGAACGGTGGAGTCGTTGAGGTTGCGCGCGCGGGGTATCGACAATCCGCGGTGCCACACCATGAATGAATAGAACTGGCTTGACGACATCTCGGGCGAGAACTTGTGCCAGGGGTTGTCAAACTGGTTGGTGGTGGGGCGCAACAGGTTGTACACACACGCCTTTATGCTGTCTTCCGTGCCGTCGCCATAGTAGGCCGAAGTCGGGTCGGCCTTTATCTTGGCTATTACCGACTCGTTGGTTGACATGGCCTTGGCCCATGCCTCCGACGTGTACAGGTAAGGACGGTCGGGGCGGCTCACATTGGTTATGTTCCAAATGGCGTTGGCTCCAGGTCCGTCTTGCAGTGTGCCGCGGGTCAGTGCGTAGGTAAAACGCTTGATTATCTTTGCCCCGGTGGCATCGCTTCCGTCGGCCCATTTGCCTGCGCTGGTGGTGTAGAGCGCGCTTGCGCCCCAGTCGTTGGCGTCGGCGTCCCAGAAGTTCTTGTTGACATACTCCTCAACCTTCTTGCCTGCGCTCTTGAAGTAGTTGGCCGTCTTGGCATACTGCGCCCTGATGGAGTCCATTGGTATGGCGTCGAGCAGTCCTACGCCCGTCACGCCGATTGTCGATTCCAAACGGAAGGCCAAGTTCTCGGGTTTGGGGTCGGTGTTGAAGGCCGATGTGGGTATGTTGACTTCGGGGTAGATGAGGTCAAACTTCTCGTGGTTGTCGGGAAACTCCATGGCCAGTCCGCTCTCCATTGTGGTTATGTGTTTCCACTGGATGGATATCTCGCTCTCGTTGATGGGGGCTGTAAACGGCGGTGTGGCCTGTGTCTGTGGCATTGCGGTCACTTCCGATATGTATGGGCCGTCGTTTGAGCCTTCGGCGTTGGGGTGGTATATCACGAGCAGGTAGCCGTTGCCGTTGCCATACTTTGTGGTGTAGCTGTCGAAGCGGCGGCCATAGCCATAGTTGGGGTGGCAGTCGAGACACGACTTTCTCACCGATGCGGGGCCAAGACCTTTGTATGTGCCGCCCTGCGTGTAGTTGCGCTCAAAGAGTTGCTCGCCGATGAGGAAGTCGTTGGCGAAGCCCTGTTCATTGACGGCCGGTGATTCGTCCTGATAACAGTCGGAAGATATGTTGTTGGTTGTTCCAAGTTTGCCGCCTGGATACCACTCGTCGGCCGAGAAGTTGCCCACGGCCTGTCCCACGTATTTTGCTTCCGGGTCGGTCTTGCTTCCAGAGTTGCCGCCGGGGTTGCTTTTTGCCTCGTCGGAGTCGGAGCATGCCACGAGCGATGCTGACAGTAGTATCGACGAGAATAGAAGTGAAGAAAATTTCATTTTTTCCATAAGTATTTATTGTTGTTTTATTTGTTGTCTGTTATAGCATTAAGCGTGGCCTCGCCTTTTTGCATCGGCGAAGCCACGTTTTTATGTCTTTGTAGGCTGACGGTTGGTTATTCGTCTATTTGCCTTCTCATCCATTCGTCTGCTGTCTTGAGCATGTCGTCAAGTGCTTCAACCTTTTCGATGCAGTCTTTCACTTGTGCGTGTGCGGGGTCGTCAACGAAAGCTATGCCGCTGTTCTTAGCTGTTTCAAGAGCCTGTATGGCGTCGTTGAGGGCAGTGTTCAGCTGGTTGGCCAAGTCGGCGTTTTTGTCTTGTAGGTACTTCATGAGCGAGTATTCAACAGGCGAGGTGGCTGTGATGTCGCGTGTGCCATACAGCGAGTTCTTGATGGAGTAGATGTTGTCTTGATAGTCTATGAACGAACGCTTGCTGTAGGGCGACTCGATGTAGTCGCGTGAGTCTTTGTCGCCTGTTTCGGGGTCAATCTCAGCATGTCCTGTGGCTGCGCGGTAAGCCTGTCCGAGCTTCTGTGTGCCCACCTCGTTGCAGATGTTTGAGCATCCGCCTCGGAGTATTTGGGCGAGGGTGTTTGCCCATGTGGTGAAATATCCGTCGTTGGTTGTGGCCTTGAGCAGGTAGTCGCCATAGCAGTTGTCCTTTGGTGAAACGCCTGCGTGAGATGTGGCGTCAACCACATACTTGCAGTTGTTGAAGAGTGTGGACTTGTGTGTGGCGTATGTTGCGTCGCCAAGCCATCCGTATTCAAGCAGGAAGCACATGTTGCGCAGGTCGGCCGACACGGCGGCGGCGAATGCCAACTCTTCAATCATCTTCACCGATGTCATTTCGTCTTCGGTCTCACACTCGGCGGTCATGGCAGCCAGAGAGCGGTTTGCGCCATTGCGGAACAGCACGAACTCCAGACCGTGGAAACCGAGGGCGGAGTCGAAGTCGCCATTGTGGTCATGCACATAGCGTGCGGGGTTGTCGCCCTTGATGCCAGCCAACAACGTGGCGTCGTTGAGGGCTTGCTTCAGCTGGGTCTGGTCGAGAGGCCATGTGTCGATGTGCGGGTCGATGCTGTTGTCGCTGGCCGCGCCATAGAGGAAAGCCTCGCTGCGTTCCCATTCGCGGCGTGTGTTCTTGAAAGCCTCGCAAGCCTCGTCGATTTGGTATTGTGACAGAGTTTTGTTCTTGGCTGCTTCATACATGGCCTCGCAAGCGGTGTTGAGTGTCTGCACATTGAGGGCAAGGGCGGTGTATGTGGGGTTTACCACGCTGCCTATGTATGTCTTTGCTATTTTCTGCATGAGCATGTCACTGCTGCCAATGTTTGTGTCGGCCTGACCCACGGAGGGTATGCCCTCACTGCTGGAGTTGTCGTCGCTGCTGCATGCGGTGAGGCCGAATGCTGTCGTTCCCATGAAGAACGCCATCACGAGCTTTGAAATCTTTTTCATCTTGTTGTTTTTGATTATAGGTATTATTAAACGATTATTGTCACAAGCGAATGGTTTACAGGAAGAATCACTGATAGGCCACGCCGATG
>CAVKVO010000364.1:0-3517 GCA_963659575.1 Prevotella sp. CAG:1031 | reverse complement strand
GAAAATCGAAAAAAGAAAGCCCGACTTTGTGAAAATTTCAGAGCCGGGCGTGTCGCAAAAGATAAAACTTTCGTGAGAGGTCTGGGAGCTACCTTTGCGGCGAATTCAAATTTTTTAAGTTCATGAGATTTTCAGAATTAAAACCAATTGTTGGAACCTCCAACGTAGTCATCGACTCCGAGGGCCGCTTTTCCGAATTGCGCTCACTCGTAGAAAAGGCTGCAACCATGGAGAATGGAACACTGACCATCGTTGTCAAGAATGGCACCCTCTGCAATGCAGAAATAGAGTCGCTCTCCAGATTAGGCGGCAAGTATGTAACATTCGATTTCACCAATCCCATGTTGCCATGAAGAAGTCTGAAATCATTTCGCTGACCGAATACGGATGTACCCTTGTCATTGCCCAAGCGGGACGTTCGTGTCTCACTTTTGATTTCACAAGGACTTAAAACCCCTTGCCCTTGGTCCTCTCGTACACCGTCTCCCTTTCGGTGTCCACGTTCTTGATGCGGAACTGCACGGCACACCTGTCCGGAATAGTGTTGGGCAGCTTCGTCGCAAGCCGGGCTATCACCTCGTCGATGTTGCTGAAACCTATGTCGCCAAGCTCGGCGAGCATCTCACCACGGAAGTAAGCCCTCGCGTAAATCATGTACTTCGGCGCAATGCGGAACAGCGAGTCCTTGCGCTCGTCCACGTCACGCGCCAGTCCCTGCTTGCTCTTTGCCGTGCTGAAAAAGATGAAGTCAACCACCTTGGCGTTCAGCTCCCATGCCGGGGAGAAGTCCAGCTTGATGTAGCCACGTGTTACGGTGCGTCCGTGCGAGTGGTTCATCGCAAACGCCACCTCGTCGATGGTCGCTCCGCAGTCGTTCTGCGCCACCGTACCCCAAGTGTGGCGGAATGTGTACGCCCTATACTGCTTCTCCTTAGGCATGCCCATACTCCTGCAAATCTGCTTGATGCCGTTGTTCACGCCAGCGCAGAAAGAGTCACTGTCGCAAAACCGCCTGTGGAAACGGAACAGATAAGGGTCGTCAGGCTCCGCCAAGTATTTCTCCACCAACGGCTGTATCACCGGTTCAACGCGCATCTCGATGTATGCGTCATCGGTGCGAGCCTTCTTCGTCTTCGCTCGGTTGTAGCACAGACAACCGTTTCGGTAGTTCTCTTTCCTCATCTCGAACAGGTCAACCGTGTTGATGCCAGCGAGACACAGTATCATCTTCGACACGTCACGCCCAATCTCCGGCAACGGGTCCACCATCTTCGTGTCTGGCAATGGAGCGGCAAAGAACACTCGGCACTCCTCCGGGCTGATGGCAATCTTCGCCGTGCGGTCAGCCTGAGGAATCTTCACCTTGCCCCACGGGTTCGTCTTGATGCGGATGCAGTTGTTGTCATAGTCGTTGTATTCAGCCACCGCCGCACGGAACACCTGACGCATGCACACCGGGTACATCTCCTTCGCCCTGTGCGTCTGTTCCAGCGACAGCACCCACTGGTTCACGAATGTGGAAGTGAGCTGTCCGAACATCACCCTTGTCGTGCCGGCGAATCGTTCCATGTGCTGCAGCGCCAGCTTGTAGTTCTTCGCATTCCTCTCCTGCCCGTTGTCAATCATGCGGTTGATGTGCAGGTGCGCATAGTCCGAGAAACACAAGTCCTCGTCCTCCTTGGTCACATACTCGATTACCTGCTTCACCGTCCACTTGGAGTAGTCCACACGGTTGAGCAGTTCAGTGAACCTCAGGATGCGCCTTGCGCAATACTCGCTCACGAACGGGTCGGTGATACTGCCGTCCTTGTCGATGCTCTGTTTCGTTACCAACTTGTCCGTGCTGATGTAGCCCGGCTTTACTTTGTGCACCACGCGGATGTATACTTTGTAGAATCCGTCCTTGCGCGGTGTCCTCACTACTGCCTTGAATGTTGCCATAATCTGTATGTTTCAAAATTCGTTTGTAAGTTCATGTAAGTGGACACCCGATTTTTGTGTCTCTTTTTGTAAGTTTAGGCAACACATTCTGCACGATAATCATGCAGAATGTGCAGACCGCTTAAAAACAACTTAGGCTGTAAACCCCTTTTGCGTCGGGGCTTACAGCCTAACTCCTTGAAAATAGCGGCTTATCGCCTTACTCTTCCACGGCAGCCTGGGCAGCTGCGAGGCGTGCTATTGGCACGCGGAAGGGTGAGCAGCTGACGTAGTTGAGACCTACGCGGTGGCAGAACTTCACGGATGAGGGTTCGCCGCCGTGCTCGCCGCAGATACCGCAGGTGAGGGTAGGACGCGTCTTGCGACCCTTCTCCACAGCCATCTGTATGAGCTGGCCAACTCCGTTCTGGTCGAGCACCTGGAACGGGTCTACGTTCAATATCTTCTTGTCGAGGTAAACAGGCAGGAAGCTGGCGATGTCGTCGCGGCTGTAGCCGAAGGTCATCTGCGTAAGGTCGTTGGTACCGAAGCTGAAGTATTCGGCCTTCTTGGCGATGAGGTCGGCTGTGAGGGCAGCGCGAGGTATCTCTATCATCGTACCCACACGGAACGGTATCTCCACGCCTTCCTGTGCAAAGAGCTGTTTGGCCGTTTCGCGGATTACCTTTTCCTGTGCGTCAAACTCGTTGACGATACCGATGAGCGGCACCATAATCTCCGGATGCGGGTCGAAGCCTTCCTTCTTCAGCTGGATGGCTGCGCCGAGGATGGCCTTGGTCTGCATTTCGGTTATCTCGGGATAGGTGTTGCCAAGGCGGCAGCCACGGTGACCGAGCATAGGATTGTGCTCGCTGAGGCTATTTACACGGTGCTGAATCTCCTGAACGGACACTCCCATCTCCTTAGCCATCGTTTCCTGGCCTGCAAGGTCGTGGGGTACGAACTCGTGCAATGGAGGATCGAGCAGACGGATGTTCACTGGATAGCCGTCCATGGCCTTGAGTATGCCGTAGAAGTCCTGCTTCTGATAGGGAAGGAGTTTTTCGAGAGCCTTCTTGCGGCCTTCCACAGTGTCGGCGAGTATCATTTCGCGCATGGCCTTGATTTTCTCGTTCTCGAAGAACATGTGCTCTGTGCGGCACAGACCGATACCAACGGCACCGAAGTTGCGCGCCACCTGAGCGTCGTGGGGCGTGTCGGCATTGGTGCGCACCACGAGTTTGGTGTATTTCTTGCACAGATCCATCAGCTCAGCGAAGTCGCCAGTGACCTCAGCCGGCTTGGTCTTGACCTCACCGAGGTATACTTCACCCGTGGAACCGTTGATAGACATGTAGTCGCCCTCCTTGAGCACCACTCCGTCTATCTCCACTGTGCGAGCCTTGTAGTCAACATTGATTGCTCCGGCGCCCGAAACGCAGCACTTACCCATGCCGCGGGCCACCACAGCAGCGTGAGAGGTCATACCTCCGCGTGCGGTGAGGATACCTTCGGCGGCAGACATACCTGCCAAGTCTTCAGGACTGGTCTCTATGCGCACCATCACCACCTTGTGGCCAGCGTCGTGCCACTTCTC
>CAVKVO010000363.1:0-4018 GCA_963659575.1 Prevotella sp. CAG:1031 | reverse complement strand
GCCCAGGGCAGAGGAGCGAAGCGACGGCACCCTGGGTATGATGCCACAGAACCCGTTAGGTGCGCCCTGTAAGGGCAGCTGCCTTGTTCCAACCAATTGTACCGCACTGTGTTTCACGCAGTTGCCCTTTCAGGGCGCAAACGTTCATTTGAGCACGAATGATACGGCGAGGGCGCCGTACCTCCTACAAACAACAAACCCAAAAATCCACGAATAAAAAATCCCGGCTCTTGCGAAGCCGGGATTTTTCATTCGTATGACTTATGTCGCTTTACAGCCTTATTATTCTGCTGCGGGAGCTGCCTCTTCAGCCACTGGAGCCTCAGCTACAGGAGCCTCTTCAGCCTTGGGAGCTGCCTCTACGGTTGCGTTTTCGTCAACCACCTTGACAGGTATCTCAACAGCCACCTCTTTGTGGAAGTGAACTGTGGCTACATACTCACCAACCTTCTTGATGTCGTTCATGCTGATGATCTTGCGGTCAATCTCGTGACCGAGTTTCTTCAGCTCGTCAGCCACCTGTGCGCTACCTACAGAACCGTAAGCAACACCTGTTGCGCTCACCTTTACAGAGATTGTCAGAGCAACGCCCTTCAGAGCCTCAGCCTTCTTCTCAGCAGCTTCCTTCAGAGCAGCCAACTTGTGAGCCTGCTGCTTCAGGTTCTCAGCGAGAACTTTCTTTGCCGAAGCCGATGCTACAACACCCTTACCTGAAGGGATGAGGTAGTTGCGGCCATAGCCTGACTTTACTTCTACTATATCGTTCTTGAATCCCAGTCCCAGGATATCCTCTTTCAGTATAATTTCCATATTGCCTTGTCTCCTTTCCTGTTTTATTTCATCAAGTCAGTTACGTAAGGAAGCAATGCGATCTGGCGAGCACGCTTGATGGCGCGAGCCACACGACGCTGATACTTCAGAGATGTTCCGGTGATGCGACGGGGAAGAATCTTACCCTGCTCGTTGAGGAACTTCTTCAAGAACTCAGGATCCTTGTAGTCAATATACTTGATACCGCTCTTCTTGAAACGGCAATACTTCTTCTTCTTTGTGTCCACTGAAGGTGGAGTCAAATATCTTATTTCTGATTCCTGTGCCATGATTTAAGCCTCCTCTGTTTTAGCGTACTTTTTTCTTCTCTTCTCTGCATATTCAGCAGCGTACTTGTCGAGTTTCACCACAATGCTGCGGATTACTTTCTCGTCGCGACGGAATGCAGTTTCAAGAGTCTTGATCACTGTCGGCTCTGCCTTGAATTCGAGCAGGCAGTAGAAGCCAGTCGATTTCTTCTCGATAGCATAAGCCATCTTCTTAAGTCCCCAGGTCTCTTCGTTCACAATCTCTGCACCATTGTCGGTGAGGACGGTTTTGAACTTGGCGACCGTTTCCTTCATCTGTTCATCAGACAAAACGGGAGTCAAAATGAAAACGGTTTCGTATTGATTCATACCTTGTTGATTGTTGATAAAATATTGTATTTTTGCAAAATGCGGTGCAAAGGTACTGCTTTTCATCCAACCAAACAAACTTTATGCCATTTATTTACGAAGCGTGAGGTTGTATATATATTATAGGTATAGGTTCGTTGCTATTTATAGGAGATACGGCGCCGTATCAATCGCTCACCAGAGCAAAAAAAACGAATCCCTTTGAGCACGAATGGTACGCCGAGGGCGACGTACCTCCTACATTTGCGCTGACAGTAGTAGGCGAAGCGTCCTCGCTTTGCCCTTGGCTCAAAAAGCTAGCACATATATGCTTTTGATATGCCTTTGCGCTTCCATTTTCGTTAAGGGCGAAGCGAGGACGCTTCGCCTACTACTAGCTTCAAAGCAAGAATCTCCGTGTGGAAAACGTCGTGAACTATTCCATTTTCCATCGTTTATCCAACACCCCTGCGAACAGTTCCATTTCTCTTTTGGAAACACCTAAGCGAACGGCAAGTTCCCGCCAATTCCTTACCGCATCGATTACCTCAGAGACAACCTTTTCGGCAGTGTCTCTGCTAATCATGTAGTCTTCGCAAGCATCAAGCAGGATGTTCAAGTCTGCCTTATTGGAAGTTGACGAAATGAGCAAGCTCTGATATTCATTCAGTGTGGGATTCATGTCGTATGCAGGAGACAGCGTCCAACCCTTTGCCGTCAAGAGAAAACCGTGATTGCGGAAATGGTCGTCGCTGTTGCCAATACAGATATTGAAAGCCACGCGCCGATACAGTTCCCGCAAGTTGTCGTACACGTTTGTACAGTTCTGGATTATGAAATTCACAATGTCCAAATAACCGTTTCCCGTAGCAGCATTGTCGCCGTCATTGAGTCCCAACAAGGCCATAGCAGAAGCGAAATGCACCCGTTTGCCCTCTTGCGTTCTGTCAAAGCGACGCGAAAGCAAGGTGTGATATTTGCCTCCGGTAGCCAAGACGCTGGTTCTTGCTGCGTTTATACCGGCTTTAGCAGCAAGAAGGTGACTGAAATGCTCCCAAAGTCCGGCATCGCAATCGTCCTTACGCGAGGGAAACTTGGCCACGCAAAGCGTTTTGTCGGCATCCAACACACTTGCCTTAGGCCGTGCACCACCCAACGAAGATCCCGGTTGCACCAGTTGGGCCACCCATTTCTTATCAGGGAGAACATTCTTTTCCTCACCTTTCTCCACCTCCTCACAGGCCGCAATCAGTTCTCCGATGTCAGTCAACGGCGGTATCTCCAACGGTTTCCTTACATTTATATATTCACCGTCCTTAGACTCTTTAAAGCGGAAAGCCCCCATTCGGGAAAAATCGTCAATGCCAACAAGATAATCAAAGGAAGACAATCGCCGTACAGGCCGTTTCTCTTCCAACGCCGTAATTTGCTCACGCCGCAACAACAACGTACGTCCCCAACGGTCGGGCAAAGCATCTGAGAAGCAACTGAATATATCCTTGTCCGGTTGGGTGTATTGCTGTCCAGGATAATTGTTCAGGTCGTCGCCAAGAAACAAATCCCCGTGTCTTTTCAACCATTCGTCGCTGAACGCAAAGCAGTAGCTGTCTGAGCCACGAAGCGACTCATAACCCAGTTCACCGATGAGTTCCGCCTCTTTGAACCAGTCAAAGTCGGCATATACATATAGTTTCTTCATCTACCCTTACGCCTTTTTTGACGCCCGTTCTCTTGTCTTTAGATTCAAATCTTGCAATGCCTTTCCCAGCTTGTCGTCTTTGGCCAGCCACAGGATGTCATCGTCGAGTTGCAGGGCATACAGCACGCGCAAGTAGATACCGATGGCTACTGTCGGCGCACCCTTTTCTATTCGGGATACTGTCAGCGGAGAACAAGTGGCACGTTCGGCCACCTGCGCCACGCTCAGGTTTCGGCGCAAACGAGCCAGTTTAATCTGTTCGCCCACGACAGCCATCTTCTGTTCCAACTTCCGGGGCAACTTTGTTCCCATTGTGTTCTTTGCCATACTCAACCTATCATATAATATGCAAAGATAGCGGTTTTTATTTATTTAATGATATGTTAAGAAGAAAAACAATCATAGGTTTGGGAGGAACAAGGCCGCCCACCGTACTAATCGAATATCACATTCATTTGAGCACGAATGGTACGGCGCCGTATCATTCGTGCGCTGTTGTAGCCTGTAGTAGGCTCTGCGTCCTTAGCTAAATCCAGTTGTCGTTTTAACAAAAACAGAGTAAAAACCCCTGTCTATTTTCTGCGCCTTCGGCTTGTCGGGATGTCTTGCTGTGTCTTTACGAGAGCACACTCTCGACAGACATAGCAAGACATTCCGACAGTGGCTTTCGCCACTCAGAAAACCGACAGGCGATAAACCACGCCTTCGGCGAAAAACCGCTGCGCACTCGACCAATAATATAGCTACTATCAAAGTGCTCTGAAAGCATGACGTACACAAGTCCTCCATACTGAGATTAAGCCTCATCGAGGCCATAAACTGCACAGCGGTTTTTAGCCGAAGGCGTGGTTTATCGCCCTGCGGTGGACAAGTGCCGGAACGGCACTGATGG
>CAVKVO010000362.1:0-4262 GCA_963659575.1 Prevotella sp. CAG:1031 | reverse complement strand
TCCCTTGGCAATGACCTCAGCCTTCTCGCCTTCAGTCAGCGTGGTTGACGCCTGTGCCTTCTCGATGATGAGGTTGCAACGGCGGAGCAGGGAGTAGCGGTTGATGCCGAAGTCGCTGCTGCGGCTCAAGCCAAGCTCCGTGGCAATGTTGTCGATGCCCTCGCCCACCGACGAGCATTGGACGGAATTGGGAGTGCGTGCCTCCCAGGACACACAGTTTCCGTCGCCCGTGAACATCGTCATCACACTGTTGTAGGTGGCGTTGATGAAGGCGTCGGCGGTAGACTTTGAGCCCCACACCGTAGCGTCGTCGAATGTTGTCGTCGGATGGGTGTCGAGCGTATCTTGGCAGGATGTAGCACCCAAGGCGAGGATGCCAAACATACCTATCTTTATTATATTCTGTTTCATAATCATTTAAAATCCTAAGTTAAGTGTGAATGCAAGTACTCTCTCAACCGGGTATCCGTAGCCCTCCATTGAAGAGTTCTCTGGGTCGAGACCGAACTTCGTGGCCTGTGAGATGGTGAAGATGTTCTGGCCAGAGATACCGACCTTGGCGCGTGTGAGCCAAGCCACGTTGCGAAGGAGCGAATGCTTGAAGTCGTAGCCGAACTGGAAGTCCTTCATGCGAAGGTAGGCACCGTTGATGAGCCAGAAGTCGCTGGTCAAGTAGTTGTTGTTTGAGTTGAGGTTGGTGTCTGCCATCAGGCGCGGATACTTTGCGTCCCTGTTTGATTGCGACCATGTGTCGGTCTGGTATTTGTAAGCCACGGGCAGGGTGCCTGTCTGACCTGTCTTCATGGCGGCTGAGCCAGGGAGGTACATGCCAAACGACGTTGAGCCTTGGAAGAGCATGCTCAGGTAGAAGCCCTTGTATTGGAAGTTCAGGTTGATACCGAACTGTCCGCGAGGCATCGACGACTTTCCGAGACGACGATAGTCGCCACTGTCGATCATACCGTCGCCGTTGGTGTCTTCGTATTTGATGTCACCTGCGGTGAGGTAGCCAGAGTTGAGCGCGCTTACGTAGCCAGGGCTGTTGAGCACGTCCTCAGCGCTGGTGTAGTAGCCGAGGTTCTTGAGCATCACGCCATAGTAGCCCTTCTGCTGCTGTGTGCGTGTGTATGGGTTCATGTAGGAGCTCTCAGACTCATCGCGGTTGCGTGCCCACAACTGGTCGAAGTAGGTGAAGTTGCCTGAGATGTCGTACTTCAAATCGCCGATCTTGCTGCGCCAACCGAGTTGGAGCTCCCAACCTGCACGGCGGAATTCGCTGTCCGACTTCACCTTTGGCATGCTAATGCCGATGGCGGTGTTGAGGTAGCTCTCGCCTGTGGGCGACGTGAGGTAGCCCTTGGTAGAATAGTAGAAGTAGTCGAGCGAACCGTAGAGGCGGTTGTTGAGCGACGCGAAGTCGAAGCCTATGTCTGTCTGGCGTGTGGTGTACCATGTGAGGTCGGGTGAAGGCAGGCTGCCCTCAGAGAAACCAGGCACATACTTGTCGTTGATCACATAAGCCTGGTTGTTCAAAGAATAAGATGTGAGGTAAGCGAAACGGCCGGCGCTGCTGTCGAGACCTGTCTCACCATAAGAAGCACGAATCTTCAAAGAGTTGAGGATGTTCTTCTCCACGAGGCTCTTCATGAATGTCTCCTCGGTGACGACCCATCCAAGGGCTCCGCTGTAGAATGCACCCCAACGATGGCCCGGAGCGAAGTAGTCGGAACCGTCGTAACGGATGCTTGCCTCGGCGTAGTACTTGTTGGCGTAGTTGTATTTCACCTGACCAATCCACGCAGCGCGTCCGAGCTCCGACTCACTGCCGCTGTTCAGCTGGTCGTTGGCTGGACCAACGTTCATCTGGTCGATTGGGAAAGAATAGTTTGTACGTGTGGCAGTGTAAGAGTCTCCCTTCTCATAGTACTGCTCGAAACCACCAAGGGCAGAGATGCTGTGCTTGCCAAACTCCTTGGCATACTCCAGGAATGCCTGGTTGGTATATGAGTAGCCTGTGCCAGAAGCGTGGTAGAGCTGCGGGCTGTTGGCATACTGAGGCACGTTAGATTCCCAGTCGTACTGTCCGGAATCCTTGCGCCAGTTCTTCTGCGACTCGCCATAGTAGCGATAGTTGCTGGCGAGGCGAACCTTCAGACCGTCGACCCAAAGGCAAGACCAAATGAGCTCGCCCTTGCCGTTGATCACGTTGACGATGCTTCTCTGATAACCAGCGTCGCTTGCGGTCTCAGCCACGGGGTTGTCGGTCATGTTGTATGGCAAGCCAAGGCTGTTAACGCCAGGCAGCAACGGCGACTTGTCGTTGATGTGTGAGAACACATAGAAATAGCTGCTGGATGTTGACGTGTAAGGATGCTCCTGATGCTGACGGTAACCGTCGATGGCAGCGTTCACTTGCAAGCCAATCGCCTTGATGTTAGCGGTCTCAGCCAAACGGAAGGTGGTGCGCTTCATCCAGTGGTTGTTGCTGCGGTAGAGCGAGTTCTGGTCGATGTGTCCCAACGACATGTAGAACTGGTGGTTCTCGTTGCCGCCGGTGAGCCTTACCGTGTGCTTCTGCTGCGGTGCCCAGTTCTTGAGCACGAGCTTGCGCCAGTCGGTGTCGTTGTAGTTGAGCAGGTCGGTGCCGTCGCGCATGGCTTGGATGGCCTCGTCGCTATACGGGTGGTTTGACTTTCCGTTCAAGAGGTCGTTGTCGCTGGCGACGTTAGCCCATGTGGCACGGTCGTAAGAGTGCATCTTCTTAGGCCATATGCCAGGCTGCGAATAAGACAGGTTGAAGTCGTAGTCAACGCTCACGCGGCCGCTCTTGCCTCGCTTCGTCACGACCTGAACGATACCGTTTGAAGCTCGTGAACCGTAGACTGCGGTTGCGGAAGCGTCCTTAAGGATCGACATGGACTCGACGTCGTCGGGCGAAAGGTTGCGGAAGTCTACCTCAGAGCGCACCACGCCGTCGATGACATACAAAGGCGTGCCACCACCACGGATGCTGATAGAAGGAGCTGAGTTGATACCGCCACCGTTGGCCTGGACGATAAGACCGGGAGAACGTCCGGCAAGACCTTGGGCGATATTGGTTACAGGAAGGTTGGACATCTCATCAGCCTTCACGGTTGACACGGAAGCGATCAAGTCGCGCTTCTTTGAGCTGCCATAACCCACAACGACGAGCTCGTCAAGGGAGTGGGCATCTTCGGTAAGTGTGATTTCAGTCACGCGGCCAGACGTGAGCTTCACCTGCTTGGTGTTGAAGCCTACATAAGTGACGGAGACTGTGGCTGATTGCGATTTAGTGTTAAGAGTAAAGTTTCCGTCAATGTCGGTGACGGTGACGTTCTTTGTGCCGTTTTCGGTTACGGTTGCGCCAATGATTGGCTCACCGTTGGCGTCAACGACCTTACCAGAGAGTTTCTGGTTTTTGTTCTGCTGTGTCGCTGACGATGTGGTGTTTGCGACAACAGTGGGAGTAGTCAGGGTGGTGTTAGACGATTCCGAATTACCCCCCCCAGGCACGCTTAGGCTTTCTGCGACAAGTGTGGTGTGCGTACCGAAAGCCAAAAAGAATAAAAGCGCGGCTTTGTCAAAATTCTTCATGCTGTTTGTTTTGAATTTAGTTGTCTACGAGAATCGAGCTGCTTGCATAATTCCGTTAGTTTTAGTTTTTTACACTGCCATCTCACATGGCAATGCGCAACAAGGACGCATCCTTGCATTGTAATGTTTGTTTACCTTGGGTTGTTTCTATAAGCGTTTAAGATTAATATAACAGGATTAGATTTCTTAAAATATTCATGGCAAAGATAGTAAAAAAAAGATACGACACAACAATTTCCTGTACTTTTTTTTACTTTTATCGAGAAATAATGACAATCTGTAATTTCTATGCTCCAACGATTGCCATCAGGTTGGCACGCACAGATTCGTTCATACGGGTTGATTTGTACAGGTCCTTTGGCCATCCAGATTCATTATTCCCACATCGCTTTCGGATGGATATTTATCGATGGTAACCATCCGAAAACGCGCAGGGGCGGGCCCATCAAGGCATACTAATGAAATCGCGGAACGAACAACGTGCAGGGGGGGCTGTGCCCGTCCGCAGCCCGCATGGCATCCGGTTGAATATCACAATACGCATGAACTACGGGCGGATACAAAACAAAAAGAGCCCCGACTACCTAAGTAATCGAGGCTCGTTGAAAGGAGGCGGCTACCTACTCTCCCGCATTGCATTGCAGTAC
>CAVKVO010000361.1:0-4738 GCA_963659575.1 Prevotella sp. CAG:1031 | reverse complement strand
CTCATTGTCTACCTTGCCATCGAGGTAAGAATAAAGCGTTTTGATGTTTTGGACAACATCTTCGCGCGTTTCTATGAAATCGGTCCTATCCATGAGCGTTATAGTTTTATATCACCCGACATCAGCTTGGGGAGCAAGCGGTCGCGGGATTCAGTGAGGAGGGTGAGTTGAATGTCTATATTAGCAATCTTATTGAAATAAGAAAGAACTATTTTATTGAACGAACGCAATATACCGTGCGAAGGTTTCATTATAGGCATTTGATTTAAATCTTTGGCATAAACGTGTGGTTGCGCTGATCCCTTTTGAAGATTGTCCAAATAGACTTTGTTCGTCTTTAGAAAGCAATATACAAAGTAAATGTTTTCAGAAGTTGTACTATCAATATACGAACAATCGGAGGCCCACACATCAATATAGTAAAGTCGTGTGAAGCCAGCGTTTGCACCAGAACCACTCACTGTCACAACAGGGGCTTTTGTATTGGCTGCGTCATGAAAATATGCAGGATTTAATCCTCCTGCCACAACTGGAATATTCCCTTCTCTCGTATTTCCTTTTGTGATAGTTTTCCCTCTTTTGAACGTTGCAACATTCCCAAGTACACAATTCTCCCACCCATCTGGCACGCCATCGATGATGTTCACGTTCTCGTGTCCGGGGAAGTGCAGGTCTACGAACCATTCCTTGTATAGGCGTTGCGCCGCCTCCTCCAGCAACTTTATCTGACGCTGGTAGTTGACAATCAGCGCATCGTAACGACTTAGGGTTGTTGCGATGGAGTGCTGAATTGATTTGCTGGGCACTTCTACCTCCATATTGAGAAGGTCGTCATTGGCAAGACTTGCTCTCGTAGTCATGGAAGAGAAAGCCATGAATTTTCCTCTGAATTTCGGAGACCGCAGATAATAGCCAATGTAAAGAGGGTTCATCAAATCTGTAATTGGGCGTAAACGCTTGGTGAAACCATTATAGGTTGCCCCAGGATAGTCATGCAGAGCGACCGAGCTCATCCCAAGTTCGTCCATGGTCTCACTTGTCCTTGTGATAAAAACGTCGCCTCGTTTTATGGAAAAAGAATCCTTCTCCTTTTCAGTGACTTGTACCAACGAATCAAACGTTTCGGGAAGAAACCAATTGTTGAACACGTTGGAAAAAGTCAAAAAGGGAGTGCCCTTTCCAAAGAACTGCCGTCCTTTTGAAAGTCCATTGTGGACTTCATATAAGTCCCCCAGTTTTACTTTCTTCCACTCATTCATTTCTCTCCCTCCTTATCCTCGCTGCCGAGTCTTTCCTTGGCTTCTGCCAATGATTTATGAATTTGCCGCATGAGCACATCGCGCGGAGGCAGTTCTGTGAGGTATTTCGCAACCTTGATTCCTGCCTTGTCCAACTGCAATAGCTCTATCTGCTCCTCACTTCCTTCCGTGCAGAGCAGAAGTCCCAGAGGGGTTTCTTCTCCCGGTTCCAGTTCGTTGGCTTCGAGCCAGCGAAGGTACAGTTCCATCTGCCCCTTGTATTGCGCCTTGAAGCGACCGAGTTTTAGGTCAATTGCAACAAGTCGGTGCAGCTTGCGATGGTAAAACAGAAGGTCGAGATAAAAATCTTCACCATCGATAATCATGCGTTTCTGCCGCTCGATGAAGCAGAAACCATTGCCCAGCTCCAACATGAACTGCTCCAAGTGTGCCACGAGGCTGTCCTCCAAGTCCTTTTCACTGTACATTCCTTTGAGTCCTGCGAACTCAAGAAAATACGGACTCTTGAAGACGATGTCAGGAGTGATGGTATCGTTGTCACGTATATTGGCAAGTTCCTGTTTTATCAAGTCTTCGGGCTTTTGGGCAATAGCCGTTCGCTCAAAGAGCATACCATCGATCTCTGAGCGAAGTCTATCCCGTCCCCATCTGTTTGCAGCAGACAGAGTTAGATAGAACTCTTGTTTTAGAGTGTTCTTCAAAGGGAAAACCTCTATAAAATGTGACCAACTCAATTTGGTCGCAATCTGCGACACAATCTTCTCTTCGGGAAAAAGGGACGCAAATTGTATCATCCGGCGAATATTTCTTACCTCAAATCCTCTCGATCCATATATTGCCTGTAATTGTGTCGCAACCTGCGTCACAATTTGTTCTCCATACGTAGCGCGCTCATTTCCAAGGATATCACGATTGATTCGTTCTCCAATATGCCAATACATCATGGTCAGTTCGTAATTGGCAGTGGCTGCAACATGACTTCTCGCTTCGTCAATGATTTGTCGAAGGTCACTAATCAGTTCCACAACGGAGCTGTCGTTTTTGGGGACTAAATTTATATCTTTTGCCATACCTTTTATTCCATTTTGATGTTGCTCCACTCCTTTTGAATCTCAGCCATCAGTGCATTTGCCTCTGTGTTGAGCCGTGCTAGTTCTGCATGTATCTCGTCCATGCGTTCATGGAAGTCCACACCGTCGTCAGCCGCTTCAGCCACGCCCACATAAGCACCGGGAGTGAGCGAGTAGTTCTTCTCGGCAATCTCCGCTATAGTCGCTATCTTGCAGAGCCCCGCTACGTCCTGATATTCGCCGTCCATGCCAAACTTTGACGTGAGCCAGACTGCTTCCGTCATGGCGGCCTTGGTGTCGAGTATGTCTGCCAAAGCTTTTTCATTGTCAGCAATGACAGCCTTGATTTCGTCTTTCTCGCTGCGCTTCTTCGTGGCTTTGAGCTGAGCCTGCAACTCCTTTATGGTCTTGTTCCAAAGCTGTTCTTGTGAAGTTGCGGCAAAGAGTGCCTTTTCAAAGGTCATGCTCTCCTGATGCCATACATCACTGTCGTATTTCTCGGCATGGTCGTTGATGGCTTTCTGATAGTCACGGATGAGCACACGGTATTTGTCGGTCTCACCCCGATAGAGATGCACGATGGCTTGCAGGTTGCGCAGTTGCCACTCCGTCCACTCATTGAGCGTGCGGTCCACCACCGTGTAATAGTTGCGTGCATCGATGAAGAGCACCTTGTCGCGAATTTCACGCCGCTTGTTGCGGTCGAAGAACCACAGTGAGCAGGGCAGCGAGAGGGTGTAGAAGAAGTTGTTGCCCACGGACACCATCACATCCACGTCGCCCGTGTTGACGAGCTGCTCGCGGATGTCGCGGTCTTTGTTGCTGCTGTCGGTGGCGGACGATGCCATCACGAATCCTGCACGCCCCGTAGAGTTGAGATAGGCGTAGAAATAACTTATCCATAGATAGTTGGCGTTGCCTATCTCCTTTGTCTTGGCGTTCACGCCTGGCAGACCGAAGGGCAGTCGTCCTGCACTCTGTGCGCTCTCTGCCTTTACCTTGTCCACATTGAAGGGCGGATTGGCCATCACGTAGTCACACTTTCCTGCAAGATTGTGTGCGTCGTGATAGAAAGAGTTGGCCTCGTCACCGCTCACGATGCGTCCGTTCAGCCCATGCACCGCCATGTTCATTAGGCAGAGCTGGGCGTTGTATTCCACCTTCTCCTGGCCGTAGAACGTCATCTGCGTGTTTGCGTTCATTCCATTGGAATTGACGAAATCACCTGTCTGCACGAACATTCCACCCGAGCCGCAAGCCGGATCAAGCATCACGCCCTGTCGAGGCTCCAGCACATTGACAAGCATCTTTACCAATGACTTAGGGGTGAAGAACACTCCGTCGTCGCTGGCCACTGCTTTGGCGAACTTGGAGAGGAAATATTCGTAGATGCGACCGATGACGTCGCCGCCAATCTCGTCGAGCGTCTTGTTGTTGAATATGCGTAGCAAGTCGCGTAGCAGTTCATCACTGAACATGGTGTAGGTCTTGGGCAGCACCCCTACAAGCTGTTCACTTTGTGCTTCCACAAGGTTCATCGCGTTGTTCACCGCTTCGCCAAGTGAATTGATATCCTGTCCGTTGGCAGCTTTGAGTCCTGCAGCCGCCACATTGTCGGGTAAGGTAACGAGATAGTCAAACTGTGCTTCGCGTGGCAAGAAGAGCGCACTCTTTGCGGCAAAGTCGCTGGCTTCTATGGGCATCTTGCGACCACCACGGCTCGGACGGTTCTTCAAGAGCTCGGCCTCCACCATTTTGAAACGGCTGAAAGCGTAACGCAGGAAGAGCAAGGCCAACACTGGCATACAGTATTGACTGCTGGTCAGTTTGCTTCCAGCACGGAGCAAATCGGCTGATTCCCAAAGGTCGGCCTCCAACTTGCGGATATTTATCTTTTCTACCATAGTTGTTTAATTGTTTTTTACAAGGTCACTCATTTTGACCTCAAGAATCTCAGAAATTTTATTTAGTGTCTCAAGTGAGGGTTGCGATGTATTAGTACACCATTTACTGACTGTTGCTGGGTCTTTTCCAACTTGCTGCGCAAGCCATTTTGCAGTTCTCTTTTGTTCCACAAGAACAACCTTTATTCTGTTGAGATCCTTATTACTCATACTGATTGATTTACTTTTTGGCTTCAAATTTACATTTTTAATTCGAGAATGCTGCACAAATTGATAAAAAAGTGAGAAAATAGTATTAAAAACTTTGCGTTTTACCTCAAACGTACTCTTTTAGTCTACGTTTTTTTGAAGACCCATTTTATTGTCGAATCTTTTGAGCACGACATTAGGGAAGAGAATACTCCCTTCCCCGATGTCCTCCTTGCTCATCCGAACACGCCATTGAACAAACTCACTGCCTCTATCTTCTTTTCGAGAGCCACCTTTGCATACACTTCCGTTGACT
>CAVKVO010000360.1:0-4838 GCA_963659575.1 Prevotella sp. CAG:1031 | reverse complement strand
CACCTTCAGTCCCTGCCATATTCCTTCCACCGAAGCGGAGAACACACCCTCCATTTCCGGCACGGGGATATGTCCGTGGGGATAGAACGGCGACATCTGCTTCATGGCTCCCTTCGACGTTACATCGAAAATAATTGCGTCGGGATATTCCTTCAGAATATTCTCACGCTTGCATCTTTTGTTCTTTATTACAATCATAACATTCCAATTTTAATATTTATATTCTTTTGATTGACGGTGCAAAGGTATGGAGATTGTGGGCGTAGAGGAAATCTTTGGCCTGACGTTGTACAAGATGGTAGGGCTGGTGTACGAAATCTCACTTGTGCAGCCGGCGGACCAGCCTGCCAATGAAGGTCTTGGGGCGGTGCTCCATTTCCTCCAGGCGTGCCTTGGCTTGCTGGCGCTCGTCCTCCCAGTCGTCGCCTTCAGACTCGCAAATCTGCTGAAGGTATTGACTTCCAACCTGCTCGGCTTTCTTGTCTGCACCTTCCGTGGTGAACAGTAGTCCTAACTGAAGTGCACAGCCTATGTGACCTTGCTCCAAGCCCATGTAGAAGTATTCGACGGCTGCAGTGACAGCCTCTTCATTGTCGAGTCCCTCTTCCATCAATGTCTTGCCAGCCTGCTCGGCAAAATAGCATAAACCTTGCTCAGCACACATCTTGATGTACCGCTTGGCGTCGTCAGGGGAGGTCTTCAGTATTTCGAGTCCTTTGTAACCCAAAAGACTCACTGCATTCGCTTCACCCAGTTGGGCTGCGTTGAACGTCAATGAGGCAAAGTGTATGTTGTCTTCCGAGTCTACATATTCCTGCCAATCCGTTATCTTCTCCTTGTTGGCTTCCACGATTTCTTGCCAGTAGTATATCATTGTGTCGGACGCACTCTTTAGAAACGCTTCGTCCGAAAGGTTTGAGAGCCGCTCTGTCTCTTCGGAGTCTTCGTCGTTCTCCTCGTACTTACCCAGCCACATTTTTGCTTTGTCCGTATCCACAAACACGCCTCTTCCAACGCAATACCACAATCCAATCAGATGCATGGCTTCAACGAAGCCGCCTTCTGCCGCCTTTTCCATGTATTGAGCCGCCTCGGCAGCCAGTTCCCATGAGTAGGCGTTCTTCTCGCTGCACTTACTGTTGTAAGCGCTCGCCATCAGGTAACACGCTGTGGCGTCACCGTTCTCCGTAAAGGGACGTAGCAACTCCATCGCCTTGTCGCAGTCGGCCGCCGTCTCTCCCTCCACTCCGTAGATAAGGATGTGGGCTTTGCCGTATACCGCTGGCATGCTTCCGCGCTCCATGGCTTGCTCGTAGAGGTCCAATGCCTTTTGTGCGTCACGTCCGACACCCTCTCCGTTCGCGTAAAGCCTGGCGAGTTCGCAGAGGGCGTCAGCGTTGCCTTGTTCAGCTGCCTTTTGCAGCCAGTCAATCGCCGTCTCCTGACTGCGACCGTCAAACGATTCGTCTGTATAGAGCAAGTACAGTTGGTACTTGGCTTGGGCGTCGCGGTGATTTGCGCGTTCCCGGTAGGTAGAGACCACCTCCTCGCGGTCTTGCTCGCAATGGTTGCCCCACCATCTCATGTGCATGTACAGCTCCGTGGCGTCGTGGCATCCGTCCTTCACGGCGATTGTGACATGCTCCAGCGCCTTGGCATAATCTTGCTCATACATATCACCATGGTACAAACAGGTTGCCAAGAGAAAATGGGCACGAGAGTCGTCGGTTGCCAAATACTTGTTAAGCCAATAGCGCGCCTTGTCGTAATCCTTGTCACCGAATGTCCCGTCATGATACATACAGGTCAAGTAATGCAAGGCGTCGGTGTTGCCGCCTATCGCTGCCGTCGTGAGATGCGCCAAGCCCTTGTCTTTCTCGGCCTCATCCTTACCGTTCTCCACATAGTAAGCACCCATACTGAAATATGCCGGCAGATAGCCTGCGGAAGCCGACCGCTCCAGATATTCCAGTGCACTCGGCATGCCGTCCTTCAGCGCATGATACTGGCCGAGGCTGTACATGGCCCTGGCGTTGCCCCTTTGCGAGGCCTTCTCCCACCATTCCGCCGCCTTTTCCTCATCTGGTTCCACCTCGTCGCCATTGGCGTAGCGGTCGCCCAGTTGGTTCATGGCATCAGGAAGAGAAAAAGGAGTGCCCTGCAATTCATCTTCTGTAGCGCTGACTATCGCGAGCAGTTGTTGAAGTGGTATCTTGCCAAACCATCGCCATTCCATAGTTTCTACATAACGTTGCCAGAGCTCGTTTGCCTTCTCCTCGTCTTTTTCCACGCCTTGACCTTCACTATACATCATGGGAAGTTTTCCCAAAGCCGTCACGTTGCCATTGTCTGCGGCAAACTGATAAAGCTTCGCAGCCGTTTCATAGTCTTGCGGTGTGCCGATGCCGTCGTGGTGAAAATCGGCAAGAAGCGTGACGTTGTCGGGATGCTGGTTGATGCTGCAACTGCGCTTCAGGAGTTCAAACGCCTTGTTGTTGTCCTGCTCCACGTATTTCCCCTTGTGGTAGCATCGCGCAAGGCTTGCCAATGCCGCGAAGTTGTCCGCTTCGGCGCCGCGCCTTAGATAGTCCAGGCCCTTCTCCGTGTCTTGTCCGTATCCGGGGTTGTGCTCCCAATTCCCAGCCTCGATTTCGTTGTCCTGCAGATGGCAGCTTGCCAACAGGTATAGGGCGTCGCCCTGCCCTTGTCCGGCTGCGGCCTCCATATATCTCATGCCTTCCGCCTTGTCCTCGGCAACGCCATCCCCCGAGCAATAGCGCCATGCCAGTTTGTATTGGGCTTCGGGGTGTCCGTCCTCAGCCGCCTTGCGCATATAAGCCATGCCCTTGTCGAAATCGAGCGCTTCCTCGTTCTCACTATAGATGATGCCCAGCATGAAGTCGGCATGCGCCCCTCCCTCGGCAGAGAGTTCTCCGTAGAGATCGACGGCACGCTGGATGTCGTGCCCGTAAGCCTCCTCTCCCACACATGATATGGAGTAGTACGCCAACTGGTATTTCGCAATCATGTTGCCGGCGGCGGTGTCGCGCTCAAGCAGGCGGAACCCTTTGTCGTACTTCTCCTTGGAGAAATAGAACTGCACTGCCTGCTGAAGCCGCTGGTCGTAGGTGTCTTCATCCTCAGCTTTCCATCGGGCCCGCTCTGCTTCGATGCCTTCCACCCCGGCTGCTTCGGCCTTGTCAAACCAATAGTCGGCCTTCTCCGTCTCGCACAGTGAGGCGTATGACTGCGCCAAGCGTCCCATGGCTATCTTGTGACCCAGCGCCACGGCTTTCTCCAAGTATGCGAAGCCTTGGAGCTCATCAATCTCAGGGAACGTGCCGTTCTGGACATAGCACCCCATGGCCCAAAAAGCCTCATCGTCGTCCTTTGCCATCATTTCTTCGATGTAAGCCCGCGCCTTCTGCAGGTCCTGCTCCACGACTTTGCCTTCCACGTATAGCATAGCCATCATAAGCTTTGCCCTCTCGCATCCTCCGTCAATGGCTTTCCGACAAAGCGCAAAAGCCTCTTTGTCGTCTTTCTCCATACCCACGCCCCTATAGCGCAATTGTGCAAGGACATGCAAGGCCGTGGCATTGTTGTCTGCCACAGCCTCATTCACAAGTCCTAAGGCTATCTGCAGGTCGTCGCCTGAAGGATTGCTGTTCAAGATGTCCCGCGCTTTCTGTGCTTTCTCTTCTGATGTCATATTTTTAGGTTTTAATTTGAGTTTCCCTTTTGTTGACATTTGCAAAGATAAGACAATTGTAAGGGAACAGAAAACATTTTGCCTCAAATTGTATGAAATAGGCACTCTTGTGTAGGAAATCCCCTACCCCACTAAGGTTTTTTTTGGGGGGGGTAATTTATGGAATCACCGTTAAAATAAAATGGCAGCTATGGCGTTCTCTTTATTGGAGTTAGACCTCTTTTCCATCTAAAGGACATTATAAATACTGACACATGAACGGACTGAACTTTATAGCGATAGACTTTGAGACTGCCACGAGCCAGCGGGCATCCATCTGCGAGGCTGGCATCTGTGTGGTGAGGGACGGAAAGGTCGTGGAGACCAAGTCGTGGCTCGTACGCCCCATGGGCAATGCCTATTCGTATTGGAACACACAGATACACGGCATCCAACCCAAGGACACAGCCCATGCACCGGAGTTTCCCGAAGTGTGGGCAGAGATAATGGAGTATCTTGACGAGACGCCCGTGCTGGTTGCCCACAACGCCGCCTTCGACATCTCCTGCATCCGCAAGTCTCTGGAACTCTACGGTATCGACAAGCCCGATGTGGCCTACTATTGTTCCCTTCGCGCAGCCCGCCACAACTACGACTTCCCCTGCAACACCCTCGACTACCTCTGCGCACAGTTTGACATCCCCGAGGGCAAGCACCACCGTGCCGGTGACGATGCCGAGATGTGCGCACGGCTCTTTCTGAGAGAGATCAAGGATGCGGGATGGTGCGAACTGAAAGAGATGAAATATTGCAACGGAAAGCTGTGAGTGAGTCGCCCATGCCTTCGCACCCGCATCTTTCGGGACTTACCACGCCTCCAGCTTGTCAGCAATATCGGGCATCAGATCCTTAGTGAACACAGGGTCTTTGCCTTCTTTCTTCTGCCGACGGTAATCTTGGAGCAAAAAGACTGCTTGGCGCGACAACATCACGATGGCAACGAGGTTGCAGGCGGTGATCATGGCCATGGTGATGTCGGCCATGCACCAAGCGAAATCGAGCGAGACCACTGCTCCAATCATCACCATCGCTGCCACGGCAAGGCGATAGATGAAGATGCACCATTTGGAATCCTTGATGTATCTGA
>CAVKVO010000359.1:0-5003 GCA_963659575.1 Prevotella sp. CAG:1031 | reverse complement strand
CGTATGCGCTTCTTGTCAATCTGGGGCTGGTCGTAGAGGATTTCCTCTGCCATTATTTCTTCCCCAATCAATGACTTCATTGTAATATGAGGAACTTTCTTGTACTTAAAGCCAATCTTGATGTTCTTTGTCTCCTCGTCTTCCAGTTCATAGTAAGGATAGATTGCCGCCATGAGTCGTTTCTTCGCAATGTTCAGCGCGATGCGGCTGGTGTCGATGGTAATCCATCTACGCCCCCATTGCTCGGCTACGTAGGCTGTCGTTCCGCTTCCACAAGTTGGGTCGAGGACAAGGTCGCCAGGGTCGGTGGTCATGAGGATGCAACGCTGGATAGGTTTAGTAGACGTTTGAACCACGTATTGCTTATCCTGTTCAGCCGTCCCCATTGTGTCATCCCACATATTAGTAAGATTCACGACTGGAAAATCGTCTATGTATAGCTTATAATTTATAGAATCTTTTGTCTGCACAATGCGTCCTATGCTTGCAAGTTTATCCATTCCAGAAGGATATGTTGCAGACCAATGCCTTGCTTTTGGAGGATAATATGTACGACCATTATATATGAATGGTTGTGGTTCTTTTGGTGGGTCTTGAGACGTTATAGGCCCGCCAAGAAAGACTTTCGCTCCGTGTGGTAAATTCTGTGGATTCAACCGTTCTGCCTCTGTAATAGGACGTATGCTTCCATCTGCTTCTTCAACCCGATTATATCGTAAACCGACTCCTTCCGTAAGTTTCTTTGGAATATAGAGCTTCCTAATTTTTATTAGGGTCTTGTCTTTTGCATACCATACAATAAAGTCTGCAACATTCCCGATTGTATCAGAAGAAAGTCCTCCACTTTTCTTTGTTGTTATCTGACTCACAAAGTTCTCACTCCCGAACACCTCGTCCATCAAGTTTCTGACGAGATGCACGTTCTCATCAGAAATCTGCACGAAACAGGAGCCGCTTTGCGTGAGCAGTTCGCGTGCCGTCACGAGGCGGTCGCGCAGATAAGAAAGGTAGGAATGTATGCCCAGTTCCCATGTGTCGCGAAACGCCTTAATCATCTCAGGCTCACCGCTCACGCTGTCGTCGTTGTCCTTCACGTTGCGGTCGTTGAGTTTCATCTGCCAATTGGAACCGAACTTGATGCCGTATGGCGGGTCGATATACACGCACTGCACCTTTCCCGCCATGCCCTCGCGCTGCAAGAGCGAGTTCATCACGAGTAGGGAGTCGCCCTGTACGAGACGGTTTTTCCACCCCATTTGGTGCTGGTAGTATTCCGTGACGCGCTCCAGCTCGTCCTCCACGATGTTGTTGCCCAAATCCTCCTCGCTGAAGAGCATGGGCTGCTGCGAGTCGCGGCGTTCCTCACGCAGACGGTAGAGGCGACGGATGAGCATCTCGGGCTGCACGTCCTCATGCACGTAGAGCGAATGGGTGTCTATGGTCAGTTCGTCGTTGTCGTCGTTGCGGTACTTGCCCAGCCAGTAGAGTTCGGGATCGCGTCCGCGGTCGAACTCGTGGCGGAACATGTTGTAGGCAGCCTTACCGCTGCTCTCTGCTGCATTCATGGTCTCCTCGCCGGCAAGTTCGCTGGTGGGTATCATGGCACGCTTGTCGCTGTTGTGCTTGATGGCATCAACAGGTTTATGTTCTATGCTCATAGTTGCTTTATTTTTTCGGTGAGTAATGCCCGCACGTTGTCGATGTCGGAAATCTCGATAAAGTCCCATCGTCCGTATATGCCGAGGTTGTTGGCTGCGGGAAGCCAATATTGGGTGGCGTAGTAGCGCTTGAGGTCCTTGTGGGCGGTGCGGTCGTCGGAGAAACCGGAAATCTCGATGATGAGGTTCACCTCTTCTCCGCTCTTACCGCCACGCACACGGGCTATGAAGTCGGGCACATACTGATGCTCCTGCGTGCCGTCGATGTAGGGAATGGAAAATCCGAGGAAGGCGTTTTTCACATAGTGCCTCACCTCCTTCATCTGCTCCAGCGTCTTGGCCGCCTTCTGTTCCCACGAGTCGGTGTCGGCCACCACATAGTTGACGTGGCTCTTCTTCGTGGGCCACACCTCGCGGCTCGTGGCACCGTGTACATACCTTGTGGAGCCTTCGGGATTGTAGTAGTTGAGAATGGCAGTGATGCGCTCTTCGCCCTGCGAGGCGGCACGTATGCCCTCGTAGATGCTTGCCACCACGTCGGTAGGCCGCCAGAACACGGCAAGGCGGCGCAGTTCACGACTTCCGTCGCCGCCAATCACCTCTATCTGCTGGTCGTACCACTGCTGCACCACCCGTTTCAAAGCGGCGAACAGCTGGAACTGCCTTCCGTTGTCGTGGTCGGTGTATTTCAGGTTGATGAGCCACCGCGTCAGTTCGTACACCACCTGAGCGTCGCGCAAGTCACGGTAGTCGCTTTTCAGCACCACACCGCTATCGCCCTCCACCGCCGAGGCCAGTGTGGTCTCTGTGGGCACGTCGTTGAAGTTGAGCCGAAACTTGGGCACGTTGACGTAGTCGGCAGTGATGACGCTGTCTACGGTCTGACTGCGGTAGCCTATGATATTGGGAAATACAATCTCCATATCGCTCCGCTCCTTCAAGGCAAACACCTGAGTTTTGGGTTTGGGAGGAGGCGTGACACCGCTGCCGCCGCCCTTGAACGTCTTGAACGGCACACCGATGATGTGGGCATATTCCGGTGGAAACTTCCACACCACGTTTTCCTTCTTATAACGTTTCACCTCGGCAGAGGTGAGTTGCTCGCCCTGTTTGTTGTAAGGCAGGAGCTGGTAACTGCGGCGACGCAAGGCACGCCCTGCCACCTGCTCGCAGAGGAGCTGCGACCCGAAGGCACGCACACCGCACACATGAGTGACCGTGTTGGCATCCCAACCCTCGGTAAGCATCGACACACTTACCACCAAGCGGATGTGTGCGCCAAGCGTGTCGGGCTTGCCCACGCTATTGACCACCTCGCGCAGCATGTCGCCTTCGGTGAGCTGGTCTGCCGACCCTGCACCGTGCAGCATGGCATAGTCGCACTTGAACCGCTCAATCTCCTCATGGTAGATGCGCTTGAAGTCATCGCTCACCACACTTCCTGCATCCTCAATGGCGGCACTGTCGATGAGCAGCGAGGGCTGCTTGCGCAGAGGCATACCGTCCTTATAGTTGGAGAATATGTCATATTTGCCCGAGACGTAGATGGTATTGCCGTCGGCATCTACACTCTCGTAACCAGCCATCATTTTGAATACCTCTTTGGAAACCGACGTGTTGTTGCAAACCACAATGAACACCGGTGGCGTGGTGAACAATCCTTTGGCCTCTTCTCCGTCGCCACGCATTCCCTGCTCGTATTTCTTGTAGTCGTCCACAAACTGATCGATGGCTACGTTGAGCAGGGAGGGAAGATTGGGCGCAGGTTCGGGAGCCGGCTTATCCTTGGCGTTTTTCTTGTCTTCGGCTTTCTTAGCTTTCTGTCCTTTCTTCGGCAAGTCTTGGGATATGTGCTCGTAGATGTTGCGCAATACAGGGGCGCTCAGTCCTACCGTGTCGTCGCTTGCCGGAAGGAACGGAATCTTCACCAAACCGCTCTCTATGGCATCCACCAGTCCGAAGTCGCTTACCACCCAAGGGAAGAGCGAATACTCAGGATAGCCAGAGCCTTTGAGATAATAAGGCGTAGCAGAAAGGTCGTAGACATGTTGCACCTTGTAGCCCAGGAGTTTCATCTGTCGGATGCCCTCATACCAAACCCTGGCGTTCTGGTTTTCTGCCTCCTCTTCTTTTGTGGCTTGCTTGTCTGATGTGCGAGGCAGGTAGCAGTGGTGCGCCTCGTCGTTGATTACGAGCAGACGCTTGCTCTTAGGTAATCGTCCCAACATGCGCGACAACACTGCGGAATATTCCTCCTTGTCTTGTTGCTTCACCATGCCCACTCCACTTTGATAGGCCAGCTTCCCGTCCAACGGACTTTGTTTCTTGCCTTGATATTGCTTGCGCTCAAACTGGTGATAGTTCACAATGGTGATGGCGGCATTGAGCCCGCCAAGTTGTCTCTCGTAGTTGCGTGGGATAAGACCACGCTTGTGGTAATAGTCAGTTATGTCGTCGCTGAAGCGTTTCTTGTCTGCATCCTCGTCAATATAAAGCACTCCAAGGCGGTCGCGAATGGTAATGCCTGGAGCCACGAGCAGGAAATGGTCGGCAAAACGAGTGTCCTGCACATGTTCACGCTTGTTGAGGTAATTGTATAAGATAAGCATTGCCATGACAACAGTCTTTCCTGTGCCGGTAGCCATCTTGAAAGCAGTGCGTGGCAGTACGTCTACATAGTCATCGCTTACTGTTTGTTGGCGTTCTTCGAGTTGCCGTAACAGGAAACGCCCCACGTTGGGGTCGAAGTCTGCCGCCTCGTTGAGATAGACTGCGGTCTCAACAGCCTCCCGTTGGCAGAAAAATAGCTTTTGGAAATCCTGTCGCTCAGGGTTGCAAAACCAGTAGTTGAGCAATTCACGCGTGATGCGGGTCACATGAGGATAATCAGCTTCGCGCCATCGTTTCACCTCATCACGCAACGAGTTGATAAACGGAGCGTTAGGATCATTCTCCTCAATATCATCATGAGAGAACAATGCTGCTTGCACCTTGTTGGGGACTATGCCGATGGAGCTTGAATAAGGGCGCCGCCCCTCTAGCACCTTACTGTAGTCAAGGTTGCCTTCCAGGTCTGCATCGTAATGCCACTTTGGTTCTTCGTATGGGTTGTTTAATATAGGTGATTTGTCACTCATTAGTATGTCTTAATATTCAGTTCTTAATTGCAAACTTTCTGATTCGACGCTCTGCAATTTGTATAGTCGTTACCACTTTTACACCAAGCTTTTCCTACCAGCGTTTCAGCTTCCCCAACTCCGTGAGGCTTATGGGGTATGAGAGAAACGTCAGTGGGACTTGGCGTATGTATACGATAATAATGGGCATCGGACGCTCTGATTTGCT
>CAVKVO010000358.1:0-6553 GCA_963659575.1 Prevotella sp. CAG:1031 | reverse complement strand
CACCCTTACCTTTACCCATTCGGACGTCGGCAGGCTTGCGAGTGATAGGCTTGTCCGGGAAGATGCGGATCCAGACTTGACCTTCACGGTTCATATAACGGTTAACGGCGACACGTGCCGCTTCAATCTGGCGGCTGTCAAGCCATTTGGCCTCAAGCGTCTTGATACCGAACGATCCGAAGGCGAGAGTAGTGCCTCTGTGGGCGTTACCTTTGTTGCCACGACCGTCTTGAGGTCTTCTATATTTTACTCTTTTTGGCTGTAACATTGTAGCTTCAACTTTTAACGGTTATTGTTGTTTCTTCTGCGGCCACCGCGAGGACGACGGTCGTTGGAACGGCCACCATTCTGCTTCTCCTGCGTGAAGTTAGGAGAGAGGTCGCGCTTGCCGTAAACCTCTCCACGGCAAATCCACACCTTGATGCCGAGCAGACCCACCTTTGTGAGGGCCTCAGTCTGGCAGTAGTCGATATCAGCGCGGAAAGTGTGGAGCGGAGTGCGACCTTCCTTGTACATTTCCTTGCGTGCGATCTCAGCGCCATTGAGACGACCTGTGATCTGCACCTTGATACCCTCAGCGCCAGCGCGCATGGTGTTCTGGATAGCCATCTTGATGGCACGACGATAGGCCATCATGTGCTCAATCTGGCTGGCAATGTTCTTGCCGACGATTGTGGCGTCCAACTCAGGCTTCTTGACCTCGAAGATGTTGATTTGGATATCCTTCTTGTAGAGCTTCTTGAGCTCCTCCTTCAGTTTATCCACATCCTGGCCACCCTTACCAATGACGATACCTGGACGAGCAGTGCAAATAGTGATGGTGACGAGCTTAAGAGTGCGCTCGATGACAATACGAGAAACACTTGCCTTCTCCAAACGCTTGTTCAGATACTTACGGATCTTCTGATCCTCAACAAGGTTGTCTCCAAAGTCCTTGCCACCAAACCAATTTGAGTCCCAACCACGGATAATACCCAGACGGTTGCTTATTGGATTAACTTTCTGTCCCATTCTGTTAATTATTTATCGTCGTTAGTTTTGGAATCAACAAACAGAGTGACGTGGTTGCTACGCTTACGGATACGATAGCCACGACCCTGAGGTGCCGGTCTCATGCGCTTCATGGTAACACCTTCATCGACGAAGACCTTACTCACAAACAATTCTCCGTCCTCAGCCTTACGCTCATTCTTGGTCTCCCAGTTGGCGATGGCTGAGCGCAACAATTTCTCGACGTCAGCAGCAGCGTGCTTTTTCGAGAATCTAAGCACTCCGAGTGCGCGGTTAACCTCCATGCCACGGATCATATCCACGACATAACGCATTTTGCGAGGAGAGGAGGGAACTCCGTTGAGCTTAGCGAAGTACAGATTTTTGCGGGCTTCCTTAATTTTCTCAGCCGCGATATGTTTTCTTGCTCCCATTGATTAATCTTGTTAAAATGGTTTTCCCCGATTACTTCTTGTTGTTACCGGAATGGCCACCGAAGCGACGTGTCTGTGCAAACTCGCCCAGCTTATGACCGACCATGTTCTCAGTAATGTAAACAGGGATAAATTTGTTTCCGTTGTGAACTGCAACAGTGTGTCCCACAAAGTCAGGGGAAATCATTGATGCTCTGGCCCATGTCTTCACGACATTCTTCTTACCGCTCTCGTTCATGGCGAGAATCTTTTTCTCGAGAGAAACGTTAATGTACGGACCTTTTTTAAGTGAACGACTCATAACTTACTGTAATTAACTTTTTACTTCTTGTTAGATCTCTCGATGATGTACTTGTTAGAAAGCTTCTTCGGACGACGTGTCTTGAGACCCTTAGCATAGAGACCCTTACGTGAGCGCGGGTGACCACCAGACTGGCGACCTTCACCACCACCCATGGGGTGATCAACAGGGTTCATGACAACACCACGGTTGTGGGGGCGACGTCCGAGCCAACGTGAGCGACCAGCCTTACCAGACTGCTCAAGAGCGTGATCGGAGTTGCCGACACTTCCGACAGTAGCCTTACAAGTCGAAAGAATCAAACGTGTCTCACCCGAGGGGAGCTTGATGACACAATAGTCACCATCACGAGAAGTTAACTGAGCAAAGTTACCAGCCGAACGAACGAGCAAGGCACCCTGTCCCGGACGCAACTCAATGTTGTGAATCACGGTACCGACGGGGATCTTAGCCAGGGGAAGGGCGTTGCCAACCTCAGGAGCAGCCTCTGCGCCTGAGACGACCGTAGCGCCCACCTTCAGTCCATTGGGAGCAATGATGTAACGTTTCTCACCATCTGCATAGAACAAAAGAGCAATGCGAGCCGATCTGTTGGGATCGTACTCGATTGTCTTGACTACAGCTGGAACACCATCTTTCTCACGTTTGAAGTCGATCAGACGATACTTCTTCTTGTGACCGCCGCCGATGTAGCGCATGGTCATCTTACCGGTGTTGTTTCGACCACCAGTAGAACGCTTACCGTAAACGAGAGACTTTTCTGGCACGGATGCAGTAATCTCCTCGAACGTGCCAATAACTTTGTGTCTTGTGCCCGGAGTGACCGGGTTAAATTTACGTACTGCCATTTCTTATTTTAGATATTGCTGTAAAAATCAATTGTTTCGCCCTCCTTGAGAGTGACGACTGCCTTCTTATAGGCGTTCTTCTGTCCTTTCACAAGGCCAGCCTTCGTATAGCGTGAAGAGCGCTTACCAGCATAACGTGATGTGTTAACGTCAACCACGGAGACATGATAGAGAGACTCAACCTCATCCTTGATCTGGAGCTTGTTGGCCTCAGGACGAACCACAAAACCGTAGCGGTTGGGCTTCTTTTCGGTAATCTTGGTCATCTTCTCAGTGACCAGGGGCTTGATGATAAATGCCATAATTCTTATTCTCCTTGTTGTTTACTTGTTTAAGATGGCGTCGATAGTCTTCAGAGAATCCTCTGCAATAACGAGCACATCGGCATTCAAAACTTTGTACGTATTGATGTCGTTAGCTCTCATCACTTCAGCCTTCTGGAGGTTGCGAGCAGACAAATATACGTTTTTATTTATTTCTGGCAAAACAACGAGTGTCTTCTTACCCTCAACTTTAAGATTTTTTGCAATATTTAAGAAATCTTTAGTCTTTGGGGCGTCCAAATTGAACTGGTCGACAACAATGATGGCATTCTCCTGAGCCTTGTAAGTCAGGGCAGACTTACGAGCAAGAATCTTTACTTTCTTGTTGAGCTTGAAGCCATAGTCACGAGGCTTGGGACCGAACACGCGAGCACCGCCGACGAGCACAGGTGAGTTGATGTCACCGCGACGAGCACCGCCGCCGCCCTTCTGGCGTCCGAGCTTACGCGTTGAACCATTCATCTCGCTTCTTTCCTTAGACTTGGCAGTACCCTGACGCTGGTTGGCCAAATACTGCTTAACATCCAAGTAGATGACATGATCGTTAGGCTCAATTGCGAAGATAGCGTCATTGAGAGTTACCTTCTTGCCGGTCTCCTGACCGTTGATATTTAAAACGCTGAGTTCCATTACTTTTCAATTAAAACAGTTGAACCATTGCAACCGGCCACTGAACCCTTGATGATCAAAAGATTCTGCTCCGGGATAACCTTTAACACTTTCAGATTCTGAGTAGTGACGCGATCGCCGCCCATCTGGCCGCCCATGCGCATGCCTTTAAAGACCTTAGCGGGATAAGAACAAGCACCGATAGAACCCGGCTTGCGAGCGCGGTCATCCTGACCGTGTGTGCTCTGACCGACACCACCGAAACCATGACGCTTCACAACGCCCTGGAAACCCTTACCCTTGGACGTTCCGATAACGTCGACAAACTCGGCGTCGTTGAAGAGCTCCACGGTGATGGTGTCTCCGAGGTTATAGTCCTCGTCGAACTTGAACTCGGCCAAGTGCTTCTTAGGTGTTGTGCCTGCCTTCTTGAAGACACCAGCCATAGGCTTCGTGGTGCGCTTTTCTTTCGCCTCACCATAACCGAGCTGCACAGCTTTGTAGCCATCAGTCTCGACCGTCTTCACTTGAGTGACAACACAAGGACCAGCTTCGATAACAGTGCACGGCACGTTCTTGCCGTCGGCACTGAAAACGGATGTCATTCCGATTTTTCTTCCAATTAATCCTGGCATTTCAATTTTACTTTTTAATAATTAGACTTTGATTTCTACTTCTACACCACTTGGCAATTCAAGCTTCATCAAGGCATCAACGGTCTTAGCTGTTGAGCTGTAGATGTCGATGAGACGCTTGAAATCTGAGAGCTGGAACTGCTCGCGAGACTTCTTGTTAACGAAAGTACTGCGGTTTACAGTAAAAATACGCTTGTGTGTTGGCAATGGAATAGGACCGCTAACGATGGCGCCTGTTGCCTTTACAGCCTTCACAATCTTCTCAGCTGACTTGTCAACCAACTGGTGGTCGTAGGACTTCAGCTTAATTCTGATTTTCTGACTCATTTTTAAATTAAGTTATTAATAATGTATTATTTAGTCTAATGGAAGAAGAGGTACGCTGCTTAAGAGTCATTCGCTAAGCAGCGCCTCATCTTACCTTTATTTCTTGTTGATTACAGGAGTTCTGCGTGACCCTTAACCTCCTCCAACACTGCCTTGGCGATGGTTGAAGAAAGTGGAGAGTGGTGATCATACTCCATAGAGCTTGTTGCACGACCTGAAGTGATGGTACGCAAAGCGGTTACATAACCGAACATCTCTGCCAATGGAACCATAGCCTTCACGATGCGGGCACCGCTACGAGCCTCTTCCATACCCTGAACCAAACCACGACGCTTGTTCAAGTCACCGATCACATCACCCATGTTCTCCTCAGGAGTAACAACCTCTACCTTCATGATAGGCTCCATGAGAACAGGACCTGCCTTAGGACAACCATTCTTGAATGCGTTGTGTGCAGCAAGTTCGAATGACAACTGGTCAGAGTCAACTGGGTGGAATGAACCATCAGTGAGCACAACCTTCAGACCTACTACTGGGAAGCCACCGAGAACACCAGCCTTGAGGCAGTCTTCGAATCCCTTCTGTACTGAAGGAATGAATTCCTTAGGAATGTTACCACCCTTAACCTCATTGATGAACTGCAAGTCGCCCTCTGTGTAATCGTCGTCCTTAGGACCGATTGTCACGATGATATCAGCGAACTTACCGCGACCACCGGACTGCTTCTTATAAACCTCACGGAGAGTAACCTCGCGTGTGATAGCCTCCTTATAGTTAACCTGTGGCTTACCCTGGTTACACTCTACCTTGAACTCACGCTTCAGACGGTCGATGATGATGTCGAGGTGAAGCTCACCCATACCAGAGATGATGGTCTGACCACTCTGCTCATCGGTATGCACGGTGAAGGTGGGATCCTCCTCGGCCAGCTTGGCCAAGCCGTTGTCAAGCTTAGCGACGTCAGCCTGGCTCTTAGGCTCGACGGCGATAGAGATCACAGGGTCGGGGAACGTCATGGACTCCAGCACGATGGGGTGATCCTCGTCGCAGAGCGTGTCACCTGTACGGATATCCTTGAAGCCCACACCAGCGCCGATATCACCAGCGTCGATGCTCTCCATGGGGATCTCCTGGTGAGAGTTCATCTGGAACAGACGGCTGATGCGCTCCTTCTTGCCTGAGCGGGGGTTGAAGACATAAGAGCCGGCAACCACGCGGCCTGAGTAGACACGGAAGTAAACCAGACGGCCCATGAACGGGTCAGTGGCGATCTTGAATGCGAGTGCGGATGTGGGATCGCTCTCCTTAGGCTTGCGGTCCTCCTCCTCGTTGGTGTCGGGGTTGACGCCCACGATGGCGGGAGTGTCCTCAGGAGAGGGCAGGAATGCGCAAGTGTAGTCGAGCAGGGGCTGCACACCCTTGTTCTTATAAGAAGAACCGAGCAACATCGGGCAGCACTCCATGGCGATACATCCCTTGCGGATGGCGCTGATGATCTCCTCCTCAGTGATTGTTGAGGGATCCTCCATGTACTTCTCCATGACGTTGTCGTCGAATTCGGCGGCAGCCTCCAGGAGCTTGTCGTGCCACTCCTCAGCCTCGTCAGCGAGGTCAGCGGGGATCTCCTCGACGTCATACTCAGCACCCATGGTCTCGTCGTGCCACAGGATGGCCTTCATCTTGATGAGGTCGACGACACCCTTGAACGTCTCCTCGGCGCCGATAGGAATCTGGATGACCACAGGGTTGGCACCCAGGATATCCTTCATCTGCGTCACGGTCTCGAAGAAATCGGCACCCGAACGGTCCATCTTGTTGACGTATCCGATACGAGGCACATTATACTTGTCAGCCTGGCGCCACACAGTCTCAGACTGGGGCTGCACGCCGTCAGCGGCAGAGTAAGTGGCGATGGCACCATCGAGCACACGGAGCGAGCGCTCCACCTCAGCGGTGAAGTCGACGTGTCCCGGAGTGTCGATCAAGTTGAGCTTGTATGTCTTGCCATTCCAGTTCCAGTTACAGGTTGTGGCAGCGGAAGTGATGGTGATACCACGCTCCTGCTCCTGAACCATCCAGTCCATGG
>CAVKVO010000357.1:0-8933 GCA_963659575.1 Prevotella sp. CAG:1031 | reverse complement strand
TTCTTCACCGTCTTGCGCTTGCCCTCGTTGTTCACCGCCCGGTAGCTCATACCGATGTCGGCGCGCCGGTAGGCAGGTGCCCGGTAAGTGTTTTTTTCCAGTTCCTTGTGCGGGGCAGAGAACGGCAGACCGTCCGCATAAGCCAGTTTCAGCGACATCTTCCAGCGGTCTGTCCCCGGGAAATAGTCCGTGAAATAGAGGTTGATGCCATATCTCTGGTCGGTAGGCAACGGTGTGCTCTTGCCGTTGAGGTTCATCTTGGCACTCATGAGCGAGAAAGTGACCCACGAATCGGAGCCCGGCACAAACTCGCCGAAGAGTTTCAGGTCAAGTCCGGCGGCATGTCCCGAACACATGTTGTCGCCATAATACACCACCTTCACGTTGTTTATGCTGTACGGCACAAGGTTTCCCAGTGCCTTGTAGTAGGCTTCGGCGGTGAACTTAAACGGACGGTTGCCCATGTTGAACCTGTAGTCGAAAGCCCCGATGAAGTGTATCGATCGCTGCGATTTCGTCTTTTCGTTCATTCTGGCATAGGTTATGCCGTTGACAGTGGTGGTGTCGCGCAGCTCTTTATAGAACGGTGCTTGATAGTAAAGTCCTGTAGCCAGACGCCAGGTGATGTTCGTGTTGTTCGCGGGAATAATGGCAAGCGACACTCTCGGCGACACTATCGTCTCCTTGTTGAACGACCAGTGCGAGAGGCGTACGCCGTAGTTGAGTGTAAAGCGTGTGCCTTCCTCTCTGCCGAAACGCCAGTTGTCCTGTATGTAACTTTCCACCCTGTCGGCATCGAGCGTGTTTGAAGCTCTCATGGTATACACCATTTGCAGGTCTTTTCCTGTGTGCGGTATGCTGTAGCCTGCCGAGTCACGCATCTCGTATTCGGCACTGTTCTCCACTATGTGCTCATGTTTGTAGGTCACTCCAGCCTCCACGTTGTGTGCGGCAGTCTTGTGCCTGACCATGAGTTTCACGCTCTTCACCGTAGCATCGAGGCGGTTGCGGGCGTGCTGGAAGTAAGTACCCACCCCCAGGTTCTCCGATGTCTCCGTCTGCGTGAGCCAGTATTGCCCCTGTATGTCGTACTTTTCCTGTTCCGAAGTCTTGAACGAAGACGCCAGCAGCGATACGGAAGTCTTGTCCGACAAGTGTCGCGTTATGCCAAGCGAACCGAAATAGGTGTGAAAGAGGTCTTTCTCATGACCGTCGAAATAGACCTTGAACCCCATCACATTCTCCATCGTGCCAAACGAAGTCTCACGGTCTGAAGGGCGGAACGTGTAGTGGTTGACGTTGATGTTGCCTATAAAGTCCACCTCCCAGCGCTTTGACGGACGGTAGGAGAGGTACGTCTGATAGTCGAGTTGTGAGGGATCGTACTCGCCTTTGGTCTCAAGCGAACCGAGCAGATAGCTGTTTGTCTTGTAGCGTATGCCGTTTGTCCACGAGAAATTCTTGCCTCCCAGTCCCAGATATGCAGATGACGACAGGAGCGAAGCCTGTATCTTCGCTTCCAGTTTCGTCGGACGTCTGTAGGTTATGTCGAGTGCCGACGACATCTTGTCGCCGTATTTCGCCTCGAAACCGCCTGTGGAAAAGGCTATTTTCTCCACCATGTCGGGGTTGATAACGGAGAGTCCCTCCTGCTGACCCGACCTTACGAGAAAGGGTCGGTACAGTTCTATGCCGTTCAGATATACGGAATTCTCGTCGAAAGCGCCGCCTCTGACGTTGTATTGAGACGACAGTTCGCTGTGCGTCGACACTCCCGCCTGACTTTGTATCAGTTCTTCCACGGCATTGCCCGACACCGACGGCAACCGCTCCAGCAACTCTTTCTTTATCTCCTCCGTCTGTCCTGTCTGCCGTTTCATCTCCACGACCGTCACTTCCGACAGGGTGTTGTCTTCCGAAAGCGTTATCAGCAGTTTCTGCGTGCCGCGCGGACGGCGCAGCAAACGCGTCTTGGCACGATAGCCCACCATGGAGAACTTGACCTCTACGGAGTCGGCGGATGCCAGCTGCAGGGAGAACTCGCCCTTCAGATTGGTCATTGTCATCTTGCCTTGCGACACACAACTCACCGTGCAAAACTCTATTGCGTTCTGGCTGTCATCGGTCACACGCCCCTCAAGGGTGAAGTTCTGGCCATACAGATGCAGAGTCAGCAGACACACGACGAATGACAGTACGATTTTTCTTACCATATCTATCAGATAACGCATCAAATTGAAATATATTGCACACGCACCTTCCCAATCGGCGTTTTCCGGCTCTTTGGGGGCTGTTACCGTGTTTTCATTGCGCCAAAAGTCCCCTTTCATCATGCGTAAAGACCGTTTCCACAGTACAGAAATACTGTTCTTGCGGGTTGTTCACGACCGTGGTTCGGTCGGCCCACGGACGTGAACCGGACGAATATCGGACGTTATTCGATCGAACCACGGCCGTGAACAACCCACCCGCAAGGTGCTCTTATGCCGCAAAGACTGCCTGTTGGCACTGCCGGATGCGTCTGCCGATACTGCCAAGGCGGCGTTGTGTGTTGACAAAAGTTCAGAACTTGGCGCATCGCACGCAAAAACCTGTGCCGTGATATGCCGTTTTTGCATAAAAACATTAACTTTGCAGTATGACAAAAAAGGATTTGAGAATTGTCTTTATGGGCACTCCCGAGTTCGCCGTGGCGACCCTTCAGACGCTTGTCTGCGGTGGTTACAACGTGGTGGCGGTGGTGACCCAACCCGACAAACCGGTGGGCAGACATGCCGTGCTGACCGCTCCTCCGGTGAAGAAATACGCTTTGGAGCAGGGCATACCTGTGCTTCAGCCCGAGAAGATGAAAGACCATGCGTTTCAGGAAGCCCTGGCACAGTTTCATGCAGACCTGCAGGTGGTGGTGGCGTTCCGCATGCTGCCCGAGCAGGTGTGGGCAATGCCGAGGTTCGGAACATTCAATGTGCACGCCTCGCTCCTGCCGCAATACCGCGGTGCAGCACCCATCAACTGGGCAATCATCAACGGCGAGACAGAGACGGGCGTGACTACGTTCTTCCTTGACCACCAGATAGACACCGGCAAAATCATCATGCAGCGCCGCTATCCGATAGCCGACGACGCCAATGTGGAGCAAGTCTACGACGGACTGATGCGCCTCGGGGCTGAAGTGGCAGTGGAAACCATCGACCGTCTGATAGCCGGTGACGGCACAGTCGAGGCGGAGGCGCAGCCGGAAGAAACCGCACTCAAACCGGCACCGAAGATTTTTAAGGAGACCTGTGAGATTGACTGGAACAAGCCGTGCAAACAAGTCTACGACTTCATACGCGGTTTGAGTCCCGTGCCAGGGGCGTGGGCGAACATGACACTGCATGCGGGACAGATGCCGGCAGTGGTGAAATTCTTCGCTGCACGGAAGACTGCGGAGACCGCAGACTGCGAACCCGGCACACTGAAAGTGGACAAAAAACGGCTTCTTGTAGCCACTTCCGACTGTTGGTTGGAGGTTACTGAACTGCAACTGGCAGGCAAAAAGCGCATGCAAGCTACCGACTTTATCAACGGATTGAAAAAATGAACAGAGAAGAAGACATACTTAAAGCCGTAGAGGTGATGAAAAAGGGTGGGGTGATACTCTATCCCACCGACACGGTGTGGGGCATCGGCTGTGATGCCACCAATGCAGAGGCTGTGGCAAAAGTGTACAAGATTAAACGAAGAGAAGATTCCAAGGCTCTTATATGTTTGGTCGACAGCGACATAAGACTGCAACGTTACTCCCGCAACATACCCGATGTGGCATGGAATCTCATGACTTTGCCGCTAAAACCAACCACCGTCATCCTCGATGGTATTACGGGTCTGGCGAACAATCTCTACGCCGAAGACGGGTCTGTGGGCATCAGAATCACATCCGAAGAGTTCTCCAAGCAACTCTGCTACCGCATGCAGAAGCCGATAGTGAGCACAAGCGCCAACATCAGCGGCGAGCCTGCGGCACAAAACTACCGTGACATCTCCGAAGAACTACTGTCTGCCGTGGACTACGTTTGTATGTCGAGGCGCAACGAGCACGCTCCGCACACGCCGTCGAGCATCATCAAACTCACCAGAGACGGAGAGGTCACAATAATAAGGAAATAGGATGTCGTCACTGCGAAAAAGCCGTTTCAGAAGATTTGTGGAGTGGCGCGAAGCCCACATCACCGACAAGACATTCACCTATGTGCTGGCATTGGCGATAGGATTGCTCGCATCCCTTGCCGCATTTCTGCTGCATCAGATCATAGCATTCATACAACACGTGCTGACAAGCGACTTCAACGTGCAGTCGTTCAACTGGCTTTATCTCGTGTTCCCGATAGTCGGCATCTGCCTGACAACACTGTTTGTCAAGTTTGTAGTGAAGGACAACATCTCCCACGGCATAACGCGCATACTCTACGCCATATCCTCCAAGCAGTCGTTTATCAAGCCCCACAACACCTGGACATCCGTTGTGGCATCGGGCATAACTATCGGTTTCGGAGGTTCGGTGGGTGCAGAGGCGCCAATTGTACTTACCGGTTCCGCCATAGGAAGTAATCTCGGGCGGCTCTTCGGCATGGACAAGAAGACGCTGATGGTGCTTGTCGGCTGCGGCGCATCGGCCGCCATAGCCGGAATATTCAAAGCTCCGATAGCGGGACTGGTGTTCACCCTGGAGGTGTTGATGATAGACTTGTCGATGGTGTCGATGCTTCCGATACTCATATCGTCGGTCACTGCCACATGCTTTTCCTATGTCTTTGTGGGCGACACCAACCTGTTTGATTTCAAAATGGCAGGACACTGGGAACTGCAACGGTTGCCGGCAAACATCCTGCTCGGCGTTTTCTGCGGACTGGTGAGCCTCTATTTCATCCGCTCCATGTCGGCTTGCGAAGGCCTGTTCGCCCGGATGAAGGGCAACGTGTACGGCAAGCTGCTGCTTGGAGGTGTCATGCTGAGCACCCTGATATTCCTGTTTCCGTCACTCTACGGTGAAGGCTATTCGGCAATAAACATCCTGTTGAACGGCAGAAACGAAGGAGAGTGGAACGAACTTATGGCAGGTTCGATGTTCTACGAGCACAGTAATCTGCTCATGATCTATGTTGTCCTTGTGATATTGTCCAAGACCATGGCGACGGCATCGACCAACGGAGCTGGCGGATGCGGCGGAACATTCGCCCCCTCACTGTTCGTAGGCGGTTTCGCAGGCTTCCTTTTTTCGCGATTCTGGAATACCAACGGCTTCGGAACAGTCGTTTCGGAGAACAATTTCACCATGCTCGGCATGGCCGGAGTGATGTCGGGTGTGATGCACGCACCACTGACCGGCATCTTCCTTATAGCCGAACTGACCGGCGGATACCAGATGTTCATGCCTCTGATGATAGTAAGCGTCAGTTCAGTACTGACCATCAGCCTGTTTGAGAGGCACAGTATATACGCTATGCGACTTGCGCGCGAGGGCAAACTCCTGACACACCACACCGACAAATCGGTGCTCACGCTGATGAACATGGAGAGTGTGGTGGAGCACGACTACACTGCGGTGTCGCCGGATCTGCCCCTCGGACCGCTCGTGATGAAGGTGGCTAACGCCAACACGGAGTTCATTCCAGTGATTGACAAGGGCGGTGCGCTGTTGGGAGTGATAGACATCAACAAGACCCGTCATGTGCTTTTCCGCACCGAACTCTACCAGCGCCTGTCGGTGGCACAGATAATGACACCGGCAGAAACCACCGTGGGGATAAACGACCCGATGGAAGACGTCATGGAGAAGTTTGACACCTACAACGTGAACTACATACCTGTGGTGGACGTGAACAATGTACTGTTAGGGTACATCTCGCGAAGCCACGTCTACACCTTATATAGAAAAACAGTGGCAGACTATTCTGCCGAATAAGATAAAATGAAATTATGAACAACAAAGAAATTCCGGTACTGTTGCTTACGGGCTATCTTGGAAGCGGAAAGACAACCCTGCTGAACAGGATTTTGTCCAATGAGAAAGGCTACAAGTTTGCTGTCATCGTGAATGATATCGGGGAAGTGAATATCGATGCCAACCTTATACAGCAGGGAGGTGTGGTGAATGAGCAGGACGATTCGCTCGTCGCACTCCAGAACGGCTGTATTTGCTGTACGCTGAAAATGGATCTCGTGAAGCAGTTGAGCGACATCGCAGCCATGGGCAAGTTCGATTACATCGTGGTGGAGGCAAGCGGCATCTGCGAGCCGATACCCATTGCGCAGACCATCTGCTCCATTCCTGCAATGGCACAGGAGTACACCAAGCACGGCACACCGAAACTTGACTGCATCGCAACGGTCGTTGACGCACTGCGCATGTGCGACGAGTTCAATGCAGGCAATGACCTCGTGCGTGACAACATCGGCGAGGAGGACATCGAAAGTCTGGTCATTCAGCAGATAGAATTTTGCAACATCGTGATTCTCAACAAGGCTTCCATGGTGTCGAAAGAGAACCTTGCCAAGGTGAAGGGCATAGTGAAGGCTCTGCAACCCAAGGCAGAGATTCTCACGTGTGACTACGGTGACATCGACCTTGACAAGATTGTGGGAACCGGAATGTTTGATTTCGACAGCGTGGCAACGTCAGCTGCCTGGATAAGCGAACTCGAACAGCCATACCATGACCACGATGATGACGATGACGACGACGATGATGACGACCATGAGCATGAGGAGCACCATCATGAACACGGAGAACATCACCACGAGCACCACCATCATCACCACGAAGGAGGCGAAGTTGAGGAATACGGCATCGGCACTTACGTTTACTATCAGCGCAAGCCGCTGGACATGAACAGATTTGACGACTTCATCGCACGCAGATGGCCCAAGTCGATAATAAGGGCTAAAGGACTGTGCTATTTTGCCAATGAGGACAAGATCTGCTATCTGTTCGAACAGGCAGGAAAGCAGTTTGAACTGAAGAACTGCGGTCAGTGGTATGCCACAATGCCCAAAGACGAACTGGAGAAGTTCATGGCACGTAATCCGCAACTGCGTCAGGATTGGGACGAGAAGTACGGTGACAGGATGCAGAAGATAGTGTTCATCGGTCAGGGACTGGACAAAGAAGCTATCAGAAAGGAAATGGACGGTTGCCTGGCAGAGTAGGGCGATAGACCGGAAGAACAAGAAAAGCCCCTCCAAAACTGAGTTTGGAGGGGCTTTTTCGTACACCGTCAGGGGCTCGAACCCTGGACACCCTGATTAAGAGTCAGGTGCTCTACCAACTGAGCTAACGGTGCAAAGAGCACAAAAGAACAAGTACACCGTCAGGGGCTCGAACCCTGGACACCCTGATTAAGAGTCAGGTGCTCTACCAACTGAGCTAACGGTGCAAAGAGCACAAAAGAACAAGTACACCGTCAGGGGCTCGAACCCTGGACACCCTGATTAAGAGTCAGGTGCTCTACCAACTGAGCTAACGGTGCAAAGAGCACAAAAGAACAAGTACACCGTCAGGGGCTCGAACCCTGGACACCCTGATTAAGAGTCAGGTGCTCTACCAACTGAGCTAACGGTGCCTGCTTGTTATTTGCGGTTGCAAAGGTACTGCCTTTTTTGCAAATAACCAAATAATTTCGTTGTTTTCTTGATAATTTGTTTCTGTGTGGTGATAAAAGGACTAAAGGATGTTAAACATATTTGCAGCTCCAGCATAGTCCCTCCATTTTATGTCTGAAGTATAAGTTGCCGCAATCTTTATCAAATGGTCAAACAGGTCATACTTTGGGTCTTTGCTGTCACGGAAGAACCTGCGGTTAAACTTCCAACAATACTCGTTAAGGTATAGCTGAAGAAACCTCTCGTCAATCTCCTTATGTATTGCTTCAATACCACTACGGCATTCGCCTGTTACGATATGAACCCAAGGAAGAACGTTCTTAACAATTTCATGCGTATCCCCTTCTGTCTCCTGATGAACCTCATGCTCTCTGAGAACATCTCGGATTCTGAAAAGGCTCTTGCCTCCGTCTGTGACAGCCTTGGCATCACCGTCGATATTCTGCACGATATACGGCTTGATGGTCTCGAACTGCTGGTTGGGGACAGCAAACATCTTTATATAATGGACAGCCTTCTTCACACTCTGTTTCGAAGCTTTCTTGATAAGTCGGGACGCTTTGTTAATGGACTCGTTATCAGATATATTCGAAAGATATTCGGAGAGGATTTCGTCAATAGCCTTGCTCTCTGCAATCACAAGAACCGTGGTCTTCTTGGTCTCCAAAACCTTTTGACCATCGCCTTCAATGATGACAGATGTAGGAAAGTAGGACACATCAAGTTCTATCTGATCTGTTAACTTGTAGATAGCGTCACGCTTTCCCATGATATCCCTGAGCTTCATCATCATGAGCCATACGGGAGGATACTCCTTCATCTCCAACTGATGCTGTATTTCCTTTGCGGACAGGACTTGCTTGAACGAGGTCATAAGGTGTGCGGTAAAGAACCATGCATACATGGGAAGCCTACTGCTTTCCATTACGGTTCCCTTAGTGAGCGATATTCTGCAACCGCATTTCTTGCATTGGAACTCACCTCGGCCATTAAGCCAAGTATGTTCCACGCAACCGCACTTCGGGCATTTAATACCAACGGTCTGGCGTATGTCCTTGAAGTAGGACACGCAACTCTCCTCATCGGGGAATTTGGAGAAGAAATCTTTGAGCAGCATCTTTACCGGTTTTGCTGCAAAAGTACTGGCTTTATCGCACATTCATACGGTATTAACATCCTTTAGTCCTTTTATCACCACACAGAAAGATATATGATTCGGAGAGGTACAAACCTCTTCGTTTCAATTCTTTTTTGCTAATTTTACACCAATTCTCCGTCTCTGTATTGAGATG
>CAVKVO010000356.1:0-9157 GCA_963659575.1 Prevotella sp. CAG:1031 | reverse complement strand
GTCAAAGTGAAGGCGTAACCATGACCCCTTCCCGCAATTCCAACAACTCTATTACTGTTGCAAATATACTAAAAGGTTTTGAAACCTCTAAGGAAAATGGTGAGGAAATTAATGGAGAGAGACAAAAATTCTCCATGAGGGATGCCGAATACATGAAAGCGGTGGAAGACGGTGACATGGAAAAGGCGCAGAGAATGGTGAACGAGGCGGCCGAGGCGGCAGGATATTCCATAGGTTCGGACTATCAGGGAACGTCCGCCTTCAACGGTGCTGCGCCTTGGGGCAACGGATATTTCCTGACAAGGGAGGAACGCAAGGAGGCATGGGACAACGGCGAGTTCGAGGGGGAATCCACTCTTGGCGACTACATCAGTGATGACATAGACGGCGGCAACCTGGAGGAGCTGACCAACGCTGCGTCCTACCGTGCCGCCGACCCGATGAGGAAGGAAGCCATTGACAACGTGCGCAATGCCATTCAGAAGAAGAGCAAGACCATTACGATGTACCGCAGCGTTCCTGCGGACGTGAAGGAAGGCTCGTTCCGAAATGGCGACTGGATAACTCCAAGCCGTGCCTATGCCGTTGACAATGCGAAACTGCACGGTTGGGGCGACAACTACAATGTCATAGAACAGGAAGTGCCTGTCGATGACGTGTGGTTTGACGGCAACGACATAGCGGAATGGGGCTACGGTCGTGAGGAGGACTACGTCAACGACACGGACTTCGCCTACAAGAACACAGAGAACAACCGGAAGTCGCTTGATGCCGTCAGCTATGACGACAACGGCAACGTCATTCCGCTGTCAAAGCGTTTCAACTCCCGAAAGGCAGATGTGCGCTACTCGCTGAAAGATAATGATACAGCCAATGAGTTCCATTCTGTCGTTGACCAAATGTTTGATGACGCAAACTTTGACAATTCCAAGCATCGGCGTGAGAGATACAATTTAGGAAAAACTCCCGATTGGATGAAGAAGGTTGGCATCAAAGGTGATGACTTTTCTCTGTCGTTCAAGAATATCAAGACACACAAAGGCAAGGATTCTGACCACGATTTGACAAGGGATGAATGGCATGAACTTCCAAACGCCTTAATGAAGCCTTTTGCCGTCACTCGCTATAAAGGGGCAGAAGACAGATTCCGTCTCTATGTAAATATATACCATAACGACAGGCCTGTGGCTGTCGGAGTTGACGTGAAACACGTGAACCAAGGTAAGGGCAAACCTCAACTTGATGTGAATAGCATTAAGACGGTATTTGCCCATAGGGGAACTATTGGGGATTCAGAAGTATTGGTAGCATACGATAAAGAAATAACTCCCGAACAGGAGGCACTTCTGCGTGGACTCAATTTCCACGAATATCCTACTATTCAGGAGTTATCTTCTGCAAAGGTAGGCAATACCACGGAAACCACCAAGGGTGATGAGGAAAAATTCTCCATTAAGACTTACCATGGTAGCGGTGCGGACTTTGACCGCTTTGACCATAGCCATATGGGCGAGGGTGAAGGAGCGCAAGCCTATGGCTGGGGAACGTATGTGACCGAGGTAGAAGGCATAGGTAGAATGTACGCCAATTCCGTTGTGGACGCAGACGCTCCGTTCAGAGAAATGGAATATACCGGTAATAATCTTACTCCCAGAGAGGTATCTATGGTCGCTCCAGCATTTAATGGTGGAGAAAGGACGTATGACGAAACGGTGCAGTGGCTTCAAGGCATAGACAATGAGAGATCGAAGAGGGCTTTGGAAATATTGCTCAAAACCACAGCCGATGAATGGACGCATCCGAAACAAGGAAGAAGGAATCTCTACACGATCGACATCCCCGACGACAACGGAGGAAACTATCTTGACTGGAACGAACCTGCTACGGAGGAACAGATAAAGGGCATAAGGAAATACTTGGCGGAGAACTACCGCAAGCGGAAACTTGAAGATTTCGACGCAAGCATCGCCGAGGTGAAAGACGCCCCGAACGCAGACGAGGTGAACGCATGGACGCGCAGGGGCGAAAACATATACAAAACGCTTAAAGAACTGTTGGGTTCGGACAAAGAAGCGTCAAAGGCATTGTCGGAAATCGGCTTCACAGGCATCAAGTACCCTGCTGACAATCTGCGTGGTGGTCGTGAGGACGGAGCAAAGAACTATGTCATCTTCAACGAGTCGGATGCGCAGATTGTTGACCACACAAGGTTCTCTCTGAAAAAGGTTAACGATAAGTTCAATGCAGACTTGAAGGCTTATATAGAAGAAGGCATACAACCCGAAGATGGACGCTTTGAGTTGGGGCTTCCGTCCAATGTGTTACAAAGTGCAGACTTTCCAAACTTACCTATTAGTATGCGTGTATCTTTGCTGAACAAGAAGGCTGGTATGGAAAGACATCCGTTCTCTCCTGAAGACCTCTACAATATAGTTGAGGCAATACAGAAGCCTCTGGCCGTATTTGAGTATACCAAACCGAATATGCGTAATCTCATTGTTGACCTGACAAGGGGTGGAAAGCATTTTCTTGTAGGTATTACCCTTGATTACAACAAGGGCGAATTTGAGGGAAATAGCGTTTCTGGTCTCTTTCCGAAAGAAAACCATGAGTGGATAAAGTGGATACAGGACGGAAAGGCTATCAGAATAGACCAAAAAGATAAGGTTCTAAACCTAATCGCCAGTCTACGGACTAATCCCGCTGAGTCTGAACGAATCGGTTTGAACCTTAACCATGTTGCAAAGATAGTGGAAGATTTCCCAAATCCAAAACTCCCCGATGAAAATTTGCAAGATGCTCCTAAATTTTCCCTAAGAAACGCTGACTCCTTCATGCAGGACGTGAGTGAGAAGGGACTTGGCGGTGTGCTTGGCAAGGCTAACGTGGACAAACTGGTGGATGACCTCTATATGGGTAATGAGGGCATACGCAAGGATATAAACGAGGGCATTGCCAAGGCAGGCTTTGACTATCGCAAGGCTACACACAATTGGATAGACGGCATCGTGCAGGGCAAGGTGTCACCCGAGGCATGGCACAATGTGCGCACGGCCGTGCAGAAGCAACTGCGAGAGAACGGCATCAACACCACTCTGACGGATAATGACATTGCTTACGCTCTATGGAAAGAGGCTAACCCCGGTAAGGACGTGCTAAGTCAAGCCAAGGACATAGCAACGCAGATGGACTTGGGAACATCACGATTCTCTATCCGTGGTGGCAATCTCAATGCAGGGCAAGCAATGGACGAGTACAACCGCAAGTCATTGTCCAAGGCTATGGATTGGAAAGAAGCATGGCAAGACAAGATGGCATCGGTGGAGGCATTGCAGAATGCCATTGCCAATGAGACTGGCACTCCAATATCAGATAGTGAGGACGTGTACCACGCTGAGAACCGTATGCACGGAGCGAGCAAAAACGAAGTGGAATACTACGAAGACAACTTTCTCAATCCATTGCTGAAAGAGGTAGCCAACGTGCTTGCTGAAGCCAAGAAGAAGAAATACGGATTGGACTACAATGGTCTCATGGACTACCTCATGGCGAAGCACGGCATAGAGCGCAACAGTTTCTTTGCACTAAGGACAATGCTTACTGAGGCTCAAGAGGAACGTGCGAAGCAAGTGACCGACCAACTCAAGGCAAAAGCAGAGCAAGACTTCCAAGATGCTCTCAATGCAGCCAAGGGACTGCAAGGTATAGACCTCATGAATGCGGTCAAGAAAGCCAACCAAGCGAAGCGCAAGGCAGACCGCATAGCGGAGCAGACTGGTGCTGAAGAAGGCCGCAAACTCCGTGACGCACTCTATGACGGCTACAAGAATGATGCTGACTTGATACAAGCCAAGCAAGACTTGGACAACAAGAAAATCACCTTCCGTCAGTATGAGGAGAAGAAGCGTGACATCATGGAGAAGCATCTACCGGGTACGAAGCAGAAGATACAAGACCAAGGTGACAAGGCAGGACTCTCCAACATCATGGATGATGACACCGACTTTGAGGCATTGGCACACAACTTCGTGGAAGACGTGGAAAGGAATATCGCTACCGATGAGTTGTGGAGCAAGGTCAATTCAGCCACAGGCAAGACTCTTGAGAAGAGTTACACTAGTGGTAGAATGACGAAGAAATCTCACGACTATGTAAGTGGAATGTTTGACTTCTATGTGCCACTCCGAGGATGGGACGAGACCACGGCAGACGAGGTATATGAGTATATCAATGCCTCTCGTCCTGTGTTCACTCCTGCACCTAAGAAGATGTTCGGGCGCAAGTCTAAGGCTGAGAATCCATTAGCATACATCGGCAATATGGCGGTGTCGGAAATCTCCATTGGCAACAAGAACCTTATGAAGCAATACTTGCTCAGACTGGCGCAACAACATCCGACAAGCGTATTGTCAGTAAGCGAGGTGTGGTATGAGAACACCGGCACAGCGGCAAATCCGCAGTGGGTAGAGGTGTCTCCGAACATTACCGAGGGCATGTCCGCTGCTGACGTTACTACTGAGATGGAGAGATTCAAAAACGACATGGAGCAGAAACGTCAGCAAGGTATGGCTAAGCGCACCAAGGAAGGACTGTCAGTGGGAATGCCTATCCTGCCCATGCAGGTGCAGGAGCACCGTGTGGATGTGATGGTAGACGGACAAAAATACTCCGTCTTCGTCAATGGCTCGCCAAAGGCGGCTCAAGCGGTGAACGGCACAAACAAGGTGAACGTGGACTTCCATTTGGGCGACAGCTTCATCAACAGGGCGAACAGGTTCATCTCCGAGGTGCTGACGAGCAAGAACCCGGCGTTCGTGCCGGCGAACTTCGCAAGGGACATGATAGGCGCGCACTCGCAGATATGGATAAAGGAGAACGCCAAATACATCATGGACTTTGAGAAGAATGTGCTGAAGGTGGTTGGCACACCAAGAGCAGGAGGCAAGTTGGGTGTGACTGGTTATATGCCCGAACTGTTACGCAAATGGAAGAACGGCAAACTTGATATGTCTAACGACATGGAGAAGTATTTCGGGGAGTTCATGGAACACGGCGGTGAGACCGGGTATGTGAACATCCTCGGCGTGGACAAGTACAAGGAGGACATCAAGAAGAAACTCGACAACTTCAGCGGACACTACGGCAAGAACGCATGGAATGCGGTGTGGGACACCGTGGAGTTCTACAACAGGGCGGTGGAAGATGCCACACGTTTCGTCACCTACCTTACATCAAGAGAGCAAGGCAGAAGCATGGACCGTGCCATTGACGATGCCAAGGTCATATCGCTGAACTTCAACCGCAGCGGAACAGGAGCGAAGGGCAACGCCCTGCTGCGGAAGACGGTGATATTCGTGAACCCCGCCATACAGGCACTGGACAACCAGTTCAAGCTCATCTCGCAGCATCCGAAACGCTTCGCCGGGCACATAGCGATGCTCATCATGATAGGCATGGCGCAGAGCAAGCTCAACGACCTGCTCATGAGCCTGTTCGGCGGTGACGACGACAAGGAGGACTACTACGCAATCCCCGAATGGACGAGGCGCAACAACCTCGTGCTGTGGATACCCGGCACACGCAACTTCCTGAAGATACCGCTGTCGCAGGAGTTCCGGATGTGGCACGGACTGGGCGAGACGATGCAGGGTGTCATTGACGGCAGGACGAAGAGCGACCCCGCGACAGACCTCCTGTCGAACATGCTCTCGCTCCTCCCTGTAGACCCGACAGGCAACGGCGGCAACCCCATCGCCAACGTGATGCCCACCGTGGTGAAGCCGGTCTACGAGATTACGGAGAACGAGAACTTCTTAGGCCTGCCCATATACAGGGACAACCAAGGCAACGAATACGAGCCCGAGTTCCAACGTGTATCCTACGGCACTCCTGCATGGATGACCAAGGTGTCGGAGGGGCTGAACACCCTCACCGGCGGCGACACGCACGAAAAGGGATGGCTGGAGAAACCGCTTGCTGACAACAAGTACGCAAGGCTCTTGACGAACCCGAGCGTGTGGAACCATCTGCTGTCGGGATACTTGGGAGGGCCTTACAACGTGATAAGCCAGACGGCGGGGATAGCCATGGACATCAAGGACGGAGAGGGCGTCAAGGTGTCGGACATACCAGTGGCGAGCAGGTTCGTGGCGAGACCGTCGGAGAGGGAGACGGCAGGGCGCACGTCTGACCAGTACCGTGACCTGGTGAAGGAAGCCGAGGAGACACGCAGCAAGTACCGCCACTACAGGAGCGACTACGAGCAGGCGACCGTCAACGGAAACGAGGAGGAAGCCGCAAAGGCAATGGGCAAGATGCAGGAGATAATGCGGAGCGAGGACTTCCTGCGCATGAGGACGGTGGAAGCCTATGACAGGCAGATACAGAAGGTGCGGCAGATTGTCAACATGTACGACGACAGGGAGACGAAGCGGAAGTACGGCGAAATGCTGAAGGACATGGAAGAACAGCTGCTGAGGCAGATTGAAGCGCCGGAGATTAAAAAATAATCCGCCCGGCAGGAAACAACGGACTATATTTGCATATCAAAACAACCATTATGGCAGAAGCGAAAATGAAACTCATACCGAAGAGCAAGGTCAGCGGCAAGCACCGTGACCTTGACTCCGTGAGGGCATCGGTAAAGGATGACCCCTACCAGCGCCGCCGCGGCATGGACGTGCTGATGCAGGCCTACCGCTACTACAGCAACATGGACAGATTCCGCAAGGACAGGGAGCGCAACAAGCGCTACAACTACGGAGACCAGTGGGGAGACCGCATACAGGTGGACGGCAAGTGGATGACGGAGGAACAGTACCTGCTGGAGCAGGGCAACGTGCCATTGAAGCAGAACCTCATCCGCAGACTGACGAGGAACGTGCTGGGGACATTCAAGAACCAGAGCAAAGAGCCTACCTGCACCGCAAGGGACAGGGACGAGCAGACGCTGGGCGAGACGATGTCGACGATACTACAGGCGAACAGGCAGCTGAACAGGATGAACGACGTGGACGCAAGGAGCATGGAGGAGTTCCTCATCAGCGGACTGGTGGTGCACAAGAAATGGTACGGCTGGAGGAACGACAAAATGGACTGCTGGACGGACTATGTAGCCCCGAACAATTTCTTCATAGACAACAACATGAGGGACTTCAGGGGCTGGGACTGTTCGTGCGTGGGCGAGCTGCATGACGAGACCTTCGGCGACATCGTGGGCGAGTTCTGCACGTCGCCCGAGGACTACAAGCGCCTGAAGCAAATCTACCGTTGCGCATCCGACAGGGGCATGATAGCCGACCACGCCAACGACTTCGGCTTCTCCCGAATGGAGAACTGGGACTTCCTCTGCCCGAGCAACCCCTCGCTGTGCCGTGTCATAGAGGTGTGGTGCAAGGAGCGCAAGCCGCGCTACCGTTGCCACGACTACAACAACGGCGACTTCTACAAGATAGACGAGGAGGACTACAGGGAAATGGTGGAGGACGAGAACCGCAGGAGGACGGAGCAGGGACTGTCGGCGGGAATGGAGAAGGACGACATACCCCTCATCGAGACCGAGTGGTTCATGGACAACTACTGGTACTACTATTACCTCACGCCGTTCGGAGACATACTGGCGGAGGGCGAGACGCCCTACGCGCACAAGAGCCACCCCTACGTGTTCAAGGCGTATCCGTTCATAGACGGAGAGATACACTCGTTCGTGAGCGACGTGATAGACCAGCAGCGCTACACCAACCGCCTGATAAGCCTCTACGATTGGATGATGCGTGTATCTGCCAAGGGCGCATTGCTGTTCCCTGAGGACGCCCTGCCCGAGGGCTTCGACATGGACGACATTGCCGAGAACTGGGCGAAGGTGGGCACGGTGATAGCGTTCAAGGCGAAGGCGGGAGTGCCGCTGCCGCAGCAGATAAGCACGAACCTCACCAATATCGGCATCGGCGACCTGCTCAATATGCAGCTGAAATTCTTCGAGGACATCTCGGGCGTGAACGGCGCTCTCCAGGGCAAGCCCGGCTATTCGTCAACGAGTGGCACGCTCTATGCGCAGCAGACGCAGAACGCCACGACGAGCCTCCTTGACCTGCTCGACACCTACTCGTCGTTCGTGGTGGACGGAGCGTACAAGGACGTGAAGAACATGCAGCAGTTCTACGACAGCAAGCGCGTGTTCAACATCGCGGGCAATACCGCCACGCAGGTGGTGTATGACCCGAAGCGGCTGCGTGACGTGGAGTTTGACCTCAGCATCGTGGAGAGCACGAACACCGCGACATACAGGGATGTGGCGAACTCGTTCCTCATGCAGATATGGCAGAGCGGACAGATAAGCCTTGAGCAGATGTTGCAGACCGGCAGTTTCCCGTTCGCGGACGAACTGTTGCAGAGCATACAGTCGCAGAAGGAGCAGGTAAGCCAAGGGCAAGTGCCGCAGGGCGTGTCGCCCGAACTGTTGCAGCAGGCAGCCGCAGCCGGGAATCCGCAGGCACAAGCCAAAGTACAACAGATGCTGCAACAGGGGTAGCGTATATATAATATAATAATGTACAGGAAAGGCTTGTCTCCGGAAATGGGGCAAGCCTTTTTGTGGAAACGGCAGACAGAGTACACTGCGTTTTGCGGTCGATTCTGCTAAATAAAAATAAATGTACAGCCAAAATTCGCCATTCTCGGTTTGATTGTATAACTTTACTTTCAAATTGGACATTTCAAGGCGCAAAAGGACATTCTCCCGAAACGCATTGTCTGGCATGGGGAAACCACAAAACGAGGTCACACGATGAAGCGGGTTAAAATGGAACAGCCAAAGCGGATGAAAATATGGGCAAGAAAGAAAAAGACACGGCTCTCTTCGTGGCGTTCTGCATAGAAGAGTACGGAGCAGCCAAAGACATGAGGAGCGACAGGGTGCTTGACCTGTTCACGCGGTACGGTGTGGTGGATTACCTCAGCGAGTTTTACGAAACGCTTCACACGCAAGGCCGTCAGTGGCTGTTGGAAGACATAGACGAGTTTATTGAAATAAGAAAGGAAAAAGAAGTATGAGGATATATCACGGAAGCCTGGAGGTGGTGGAGACCCCGAAAATACTTGAACCCGACCGGCAGCTCGACTACGGCAAGGGGTTCTACACCACGACTTCGGAACAACA
>CAVKVO010000355.1:0-2010 GCA_963659575.1 Prevotella sp. CAG:1031 | reverse complement strand
CATATCTCAAGTATTTTGACGAATTTTGTATAAAGGTTGTACATACGATGATTTAAACTTAATGGTTTGAGCATCACTAAGTTACTAAAAATCAACGATATGTGCAACTTTTTACTCATGTTTGTCAAATTAAATTAATTCCGCCAACGGGTTGAAAGAATATCTGTATATTTGCCGAAACATTACAATAAGGGACGGGACATAGCATAGAACCGCCCCAAACAGGAAAAACTTGAAATTATGGAAAACATCACTATCGCTGACGGCATCAGATATATCGGTGCCGATGATCTCGACCTCGATCTCTTCGAGGGACAATATGTCATACCCAATGGCATCTCCTACAACTCCTACGTCATCATCGACGAGAAGGTGGCCATTCTCGACACCATCGACGCACGCAAGACTGACGAGTGGATCAGCAATATCAAACGCGAGCTCGGCGAGCGCCAGCCCGACTACCTTATCGTAAGCCACATGGAACCGGACCACTCGGCCAACGTGAAACGTCTGCTCGACATGGCCCCGCAAGCCAAAGTAGTATGCACCGCCAAAGCCAACCAGCTCATCACACGCTTCTTCGGCATGCAACTCCCCGCAGAGCGCACCGTCATCGTCAAAGACGGCGACACTCTCTCGCTCGGAAAACATACCCTGCAGTTCTTCACCGCTCCCATGGTGCATTGGCCCGAAGTGATGATGGAGTACGAGCAAACGGAGAAAATACTGTTTGCGGCTGACGCCTTCGGAAAATTCGGCGCTCTCTGCCACAACGACCCCGACGAATGGGCCTGTGAAGCCCGCCGCTACTACTTCAATATTGTAGGAAAATACGGCAATCAGGTACAGGCCGTGCTCAAGAAAGTCGGCGCTCTGGACATCAAGACCATCTGTCCGCTCCACGGCCCTATCCTCACGGGCGACCTTGCTCCCTACCTCTCGCTCTACGACACATGGAGTGCCTACCGCCCCGAGACACAAGGCGTCTTCATCGCCTACTGTTCACTGCACGGCAACACCGAAGAAGCCGCACTCAAATTGGCAGAAATCATCAAAGCCAATGGCACAAAGGTCAGCGTGAGCGACCTGCGCCGCGATGATATGGCGGAGGCCATCGAAGATGCCTTCCGCTACGACCGCCTCGTTCTCGCAGCACCAACCTACGATGCCGGCGTGATGCCAGTCATGGAAGATTTCATACTACACCTGAAGATGAAGAACTTCCAAAACCGGAAAGTAGCCTTCATCGAAAATGGTTCCTGGGCTCCGATAGCAGCCAAGAAAATGCGCGAAGCCATGGAAACCATGAAAAACATCACTGTCGTAGATCCGGTTGTCACCATCGAATCGACAGTAAAACCCGAAACCATTTCAGCGCTCCACCAATTGGCTAACGCGCTTACAGCCAACCAATAATCAGTGAAAAGACCGTAACCCTCCGAAACAAGCCAGCTTGTTTCGGAGGGTTACAAAAGATCAGGCGCCTTTTCTCTATAAGGGCTGCCCACCTTGACGTTTAGTTTTCTTCTTCACCGTTCCTGCACTTCCCGTCCTCATAACTTTGCGCCATATCCTTGAGAATCGTTATCATTTCCTGACGTAGACTCTCTGGCTTCAGCACGACAATGTTTCTGCCGTGCCACAGTAGTTCCTGGAGGAAATCACGGCTCGGACGGACGGTCAGCTCATACTCGCGATACATTCCGTCCTCAGACTCTCCGACCTTCCGTTGGCTCTCGTGCAATGGCACCTCCTCTATCAGGTTGTACTCGGGATAGAAGGCACGGATGCAAATCTTCTCCACTGGCACATCCTTCATGCGATAGATGCCGAAGCAGTTCTCGTAGTAGTTCTCTGGAGTAAGAAACTTCTTCATTACCTTCGACAGCGGATGTTTCTCGCAGATGATGTCGAGATAACTGATGCGGTCGAAAGGCAGACAGCGCACCTTCGTCTCCTCTTTCACTCCCACGACGTACCACCGCTGCTTGTAGTATCTCACGAAGGCGG
>CAVKVO010000354.1:0-2018 GCA_963659575.1 Prevotella sp. CAG:1031 | reverse complement strand
ATGGATGCGCAAATCGTGTTTCCGTCAATCTTAATCTCTATCTTCATGTCTTAATTGTTTTAAAGTTTATGTTTCTGTTTTAGTTGTATCTGTATGATTACCAATATGCCTTAATACCTTCCGTATAACCGTTGCTTTACAGAGGGTACACCAGGGTCACGATAAAGATGTTGGCGGCAAGGATGACAATGTTCATCACAAGACCAATCTTTGTGAAGTCGGTGAACTTATATCCTCCCTCACCATACACCAGCATGTGTGTAGGCGAACCGATAGGCGTGGCGAAGCTCGACGAAACGGCTATCATCAGGGCTATGCAGAACGTAACTGGGTTTACACCGAGGGTTACTGCCGTCTGATAGGCTATGGGATAGAATATGGCTGCGGCCGCCGTGTTGCTGATGAACTCCGTGACAAACGTTCCCACCAGGCAGATGCAGATGAGAGCAATCAACGGGTTGGTGCCGCACACACCGAGTATGCCGTCGGCCAAAGCCTTGGCTATGCCCGTCTTGTCTATGGCTGTGCCGAGACAAACAGAACCGGCGAATATCATCAGCACGTCCCAGCTGATCGACTTCCATGCCTGCTCCGTAGTGCAGCAGCGCATGACTATCATTGCGAATGCGGCGAGGAAACAGCTTTGCAGCAGTGTCATCACGTTGAATGACGACAAGAGTATCATGCCCAGCATAATGGCTGCCGACACCATGGTCTTCTTTCCGATATTGGGTATGTCTTCCGAGTCGAAGAAGTGCAGGTCTTTTTCCGCAGTGTGTATCAATGTTGCGCCCTGTTTCTTGGAGCATTCCAACAGCAGCATGTCGCCGAACTGCAGTTTCACCGAACGCGGATTGGCGTTGATGCGCTCTCCTTCGCGCACAATGGCCACAAGAACGGTGTTGTTGCGCTCCTCAAAATCTGTGTCTTCCATGGCATTGCCTATGAGTCGGCTGCTGCGCTTCACGTTGGCGGTGTACAGTTGGCGGTTCTTTTCGTCGTCGCCCAGAGAGAACACGTGCTGCGGAGCGGCGGTGAAACCGTGCGACTTGCGCAGTTCGAGTATGCTGTCTATCTGTCCGGAGAACACGAGTCGGTCGCCGCCCATGATAAATTCGTCGTCAGACACGGGACTGATTATCTCCTTGTCGAAACGTATTATCTCAATGAGACGACCGCCGGAAAAGTCCTTTATGCCAGCGTCGACAACAGTTTTTCCAACTGATTCGCAAGCCGTGGGCACGATAAACTCCACGGTATAATCGCTCGTTGTGCCAAGAGCCTCGTCGGGTGATGTCCTCACGGGCAGCAGTTTGTGCATCGTCACTACAACCAGTACACCGACAATGAGGCAGAACACGCCAGGTATGGTGGTACTGAACAGACCGAGGTTTATGTCCGGTCTGTCTGCACTGAGCATACCCGAGATGATAAGGTTAGGCGGTGTACCGATAAGGGTGCAGATGCCGCCCAGGCACGAGGCGTAGCTCAGAGGTATGAGCAGCTTCGAAGGTGCTATATTGAGCTTCTTCGACCATATCTTTACCACCTTTATAAACAGTGCCACAACGGTGGTGTTGCTCAAAATGGAGCTGAAAGCCGCCACGGGAAGCATCAGTCTCACCAGTGCCTTGGTGTAGGACGACGGTGTGCCGAGCACCTGTTTGACCAGCCAGTGTATCACACCGCTGTGTACAAGTCCGGCAATCACCACAAACAGTATACCGACAATCACCACCGAACTGGAGCTGAAGCCCGCCAAGACTTCCTCCGCGTTGAGGATTCCCGTCACTGACATAAACGCCATGGCACCCAAGAAAGCGAACTCCGCTGGCAACTTGGTGAAAGCCATAGCGCAGAAAAGGCATATAATCAAGGCCACCGTGAGCCATGCGTTCAATCCTAAACCAAGGAAAACAATAGTTTCCATCGTCTGCTATATATAGTATAATGTGTAAATCCCTCGGCGCAGCTTGCAGCACATTGCACCGCATATGTGTGTCGGAGGCATTGTTGTT
>CAVKVO010000353.1:0-2044 GCA_963659575.1 Prevotella sp. CAG:1031 | reverse complement strand
TGGCCGCAGCGCAGAGGCCAACCAATCTCACTACCGACCTTTTGGAGCACACCGACAGGGTGTATATAGGCGGACTGCCGTCAACAATCAGTCTCGACGACACTCGCAGTGCCATAGAACCGTGGCAGTGTGCCGCCATTCGCAATGCTAAACCGTGGCTGGGTTGGGTCGTTAACAGCAGTGCGCCCAACACCATGCAGACCGGCTACCGCATACTTGTGGCCACGAGACGTGAACTGTTGGGCGAGGGCAAGGCCGACATGTGGGACAGTGGCGAGGTGAAGAGCGCAAACTCGTCGGGCGTGGTCTATGGCGGCAAACCGCTGAAACCGTCCACGGTGTATTACTGGAAGGTGCAGACGCGCGACAATCACGGTACTGTGAGTGATTATTCTGACGCGAAGGCGTTTCGCACTGCGGCCACTCTCGATGGCGAAACGTCGCGCTATCCGCTCGAAAAGACCGAGCGACAGCCCGAAAAGATGGTCAACGTGCAGCAGCAGACTGTGGTTGCCGACTTTGGCAACGACGCTTTCGGCCAACTGAAGTTGACCGTTTCCACCGCAAATCCCAACGACACCGTAACCGTACACCTTGGCGAACAGATGGCCAACGGACGGGTGAATCGTCATCCGGAGGGCAGTCAGCGGTATGCCATGTATCGTTTGCCACTCCTGCGCGGCACTCACACCTATTATATAAAGCCGCGCAAGGACAAGCGCAACACCACTCCGCGGCAAAACGAGAGTGGCGTTGACCCCATATTCATGCCGGAATACATTGGCGAAGTGTTTCCGTTTCGCTATTGCGAAGTGGAACTTGCCGGCGGTAAACTGGCTGACGGAGGCATGGTTCGCGCCGAGGCCCACTATCCGTTCGACGGCTTTGCCTCGTCGTTCACGTCGTCCGACACTGTGCTCAACGCCGTTTGGCAACTCTGCAAGCGCACTGTTGAGGCCACAAGCTTTTGCGGTACGTATGTCGATGGCGACCGCGAGCGCATACCATACGAGGCTGATGCCATCATCAACCAGTTGAGCCACTATGCCGTTGACCGCGATTGGGCTATGGCGCGCCACAGTGTGAAGCACCTGATTTACAATCCTACGTGGCCAACCGAATGGATTCTCCAGTCGGGCATAATGGCTTGGAATGACTATATGTACACCGGCGACACGCGTCTGCTCGCGTCGGTGTATGACGACCTCAAGGCGAAGACTCTCATAGCCCTGCGCGACGACAACGGACTGATAAGCACTCGCACGGGCAAGGCCACGCAGCAGGTGCTCAACGACATACACTTCAAGGGCAAACGCCTGCGCGACATTGTTGACTGGCCGCAAACGGGGGCTGAAGGCGTGGAAAAAGAGTATGGAGGTGAGACCGATGGTTTCGTGTTCAAGGACTACAATACCGTGGTCAACGCCTATCATTATGAGGCGTTGAGGCTGCTGTCGCTCACAGCCGGGGTGCTTGGCCACACTGCCGACGCATCGCTCTATGCCAAGGAGGCTCGCAAGGCAATGGAAAGCGTCAACCGTTTGCTCTTGAACGACTCCACACGACTTTATGTCGACGGAGTTGGCACCAGCCACAGTTCGCTCCACTCCAATATGTTCGCGCTCTGCTTCGGTCTTGTGCCCGACGGCAACCGTCAAGCGGTGGTTGATTTCATCAAAAGTCGCAAGATGGCGTGCAGCGTCTATGGCTCGCAGTTTCTGCTCGACGCGCTCTATGATGCCGGCGAGGCCGACTACGCCCTGTCACTGCTCACTTCAACGGCGCGGCGCAGTTGGTACAACATGACAAGGATTGGTTCCACCATCACCACCGAGGCTTGGGACAATGTCTATAAGCCCAACCAGGACTGGAATCACCCTTGGGGAGCTGCTCCAGCCAATGTCATTGTGCGCAAGTTGATGGGCGTTGAACCTTTGGAACCGGGCTTCTCGAAAATCAGAATCAAACCTCAGCCGGGCAGTTTGCAGTCGGCTTCGCTCACCGTTCCCACCATAAAGGGATCGGTAAGCGTAGCGTTTGACAA
>CAVKVO010000352.1:0-2045 GCA_963659575.1 Prevotella sp. CAG:1031 | reverse complement strand
GTAACCATCCGAAATAAGCCGGCTTGGTTGTGTCGAAAAAAGTCCTGCGGGGTTATTCGCAGGACTTTTTGTAGTTGTGTGGCAGCAGGGCTGCTATTTCGTCGGGAGGGGTATCGTCGTGGAGGTTGGCGAGGGTGTGTGTGAGCCATTCAAGCGGATTGACGCCGACGGTGTCGCAACTTTCGAGTAGAGAGTAGAAGATGGCGTTGTCGACAGCGCCGTCGTCGCTCTTGCTGAACAGGTAGTTCTTGCGTCCCATAACCGTCGGTCGCTGGTTGCGCTCCACGGGGTTGTTGTCTATCTGGTAGCGTCCGTCAATGGCATAGCGCCGCAGACGTGGCCACATGCCGTGGGCGTAGACGAGGGCTTTGCCGAAGGGGTCGGATGGGGTGCACTGTGCGCTGGAGGCTTCCATCCATTTTTCCATCGCATCCATGATGGGGAGTGCCTTTGTTCTCCGTTCAGAAGCTATATCTTCAGCGGTGGCACCGCGGTCGCGGAGGTTGGCTTCGAGGTCGTAGAGCAGTCCAATCCATTCAATGGCTTTCGCTGCCAGTTCGGGATGGGATGACTGTGCGTCGCAGAACTTACGGCGCACGTGTGCCATGCAACCCAACAGGGTCACATTGTCCTGTGATTCGAAAAAGTCGTATACGGCATAGCCGTCGGTCTGGATAGCGCCGCGGAAGTGGCGCAACTCGGCTCGGGGGATGGTGCCGGCACGGGAGCCGTTGATGTAAAGGAAGTAAAGTCCGTGGCTTTGCGGTCGGCTGTCGAGGAACTGCCATGCGTAGCCCTTGCGCGTCTTGCCAGGACGGTCGGCTATGTTCCACGGCACCTCGTCGATTTGCAGATAGTCACTTGCAAGGACATCGCGGCGCAGCGCCTCATAGAGTGGCTCGAGCTTGGAGGCTACGGCGTGTACCCAGTCGTTGACTGTCGAGGTCGGCATCTTTACGCCGAGGTCGCCGAACTGTTTCACCTGACGGTATTCGGGGATGTGATAGCGGTATTTGTCAACGGCAATCTGCGCCAGCATATCGGCTGCCACATGGTTGCCGCCAATCACAGCCTTTGGGGCTCCTGCCTGATAAATGCGGGGATTGGAAAGCCCCTTGTCAGCCTTCGGGCGAAAGATGGGGCGGCGGGTTACCTTCACCCACAGTTTTGCGGGCTCGTAGTGGAGGGTACGCGTAACGTCCTCTCCGATTATGTCGCACGCGTCAAGGTCTACTCCCTCTGGCAGAAGAGTATTAGTGCGTTCCTCAAGCCCGTCATAGCTGTATTTTTCTGGACGGCGTGGAGCCTTACGTGCTTTGTTGCGACGCTTTTCGGTCTCTTTTTCAATCTCCTTAGCCGTCTGCTCAATCTGTGCAGCCTTTTCATCAGCAGCTTTCTTGAAGTAATCTTCAAATAGGGATAGTTGGTTTTCAGGTTCTGGCTTCGGTCTGAGTTTGTCGGACTTTGATCCAAAAAGCCATTTTGTAAGTATCGCAATCTGATGTTTCAGATTAGCGTTTTCCTGCTCAAGTTCTTCGTATGTAGCTTTCCTTTTCACACTTAAAGGTGCGAATAATCAGCGAGATAGCCAAATTTTTCCACCACTTTTTTCGTAATTTTTCTTGTCTTTTTCTGCTATCTCATAGCGGTGCCTTCGGGCAACTTTAGGAGAGATGCCTTCCATCAGAAGCACAAGCTCGTCCCACCGCAACGAACGGAAACCAATGCCCTGACGCAGAAAAATCCTTGGATGAAAACGCCCCTGCTCAAGGCGCTTGTAGTACATCACATATCCGCCGCGTTCCCAGTGCAGCAACTTCATCAACTGGCGCGACCGTCCCACAAACACATACACATCGCCACTCGTCGGGTCAAGGCCCACGCGGCGCACCTCGCCGCACATACGGTTCACGCCCATACGCATGTCGCTCGGGTGCTGCGCCATTACAAACCTGTTGTTTTCGTTAAGGTTGAACATTGCTTTTTTGCCGCAAAGTTCGCCCATCAACACCGACCCCGCAAGCCGGCTTATTTCGGATGGTTAC
>CAVKVO010000351.1:0-2074 GCA_963659575.1 Prevotella sp. CAG:1031 | reverse complement strand
CGACGATACCACACCTTGGCGATACCGTCCACGGGGCAACGCACACGACTGCTTATCACATAGTAGCTGGCCCGATAGCTGTCCATCACCTCTGAGAAGGCATGCTTTATGCGCGAACACTTCTCGTTGATGGCATTGTCGAGCGGCGATATGAGTCGGTTGATGCTCTCCTCAATCACGGCATCGTCCATTCTGTTGGACATCTTGCGGTAAAGACCGAGCAGTTCGTCGCGATAATCGGCTAACCGCTTAAACTCAATGCCTTCGGGATGGTTGAGAAAGAGTATGTAGATGGCCTTGTGTACGGGCGAAAGCTTCACCTCACAGTTGTTGTAATAGGATAAAATGAACCGGTAGTCCTTCGTTATCACAAGTGGGCTAAGTTGCGACCGGGCAGCCTCGATGCGCAACTCCTCAAGCGCAGTTGTGCCAACGGCCTGCAGCAAGAGGTCGTAGCGTCCGGCGGAACACAACTTCATGGCCAGGAGATGTACCGAATTGGCGATATTCTCCAAAATAAGTTCTTCATTCTCCATAGACCTACTCCGCCTCGCCAATTATGTCATCATTAAGCTTCTTATAGGCAAGCTTCACCCTTTCAAGAAACGAGAGAGTGTGCGGTTTCCTTGCTTCATGCCGACCGTTTTCCGCTGTGCCGTCTTTGGTGCCCGTAGTATCGTTCTTGTTTTCCGCAGTATGACCTTCGTGTGTTGACGTATAGCTTTCGTTCGTTGATGCAGAGGAATCCTGGGCTTGACTATCGGCGACCGACGGCTCGCCAAAATCATTTCCCTCATGCGAGCCGTCGCCGCCGTGCAAAGGAATGTTTTCCACTATCTGGGTGTTGCCTTGTCCGTCGCCAACCGCTACGGCAAAGTCGCCCTCGGCAGGGTAAGTGCCCTTTCCGATTTCACTCATTCCTCGTTTTGGACTATACAGTTTCTTTATCATGTCGTCGTAAAGCGCATCGTCGTTGTCAGCCCCGAAGTTGTCCGTCACGTTGAAATCATCGTCAAGTCCAGTGGCCAGCACAGTTACCTTGGCATCGGCCTCAAGCGTATTGTCGTCCGACACACCCCAAATCACCTCAATGTCAGGATTGAGCGAATCCATGAAAGCATCAATCTCGTTGAGTTCCGACACCACCAACGGTGTTTCCGGACTGGTATAGATGTTGAACAGAATTTTTTTTGCTTTGTTGATGTCGCATCCATACAGCAACGGCGAGTCGAGAGCATTGATCACAGCCTTCTCCACACGCTTTTCGCCACTGGCGCGCCCCATGGCCATGATTGATCCGCCACCTCCACGCATGGTGGTTTCCACATCGCGGAAGTCGAGGTTGACATCGCCGTCGACCGTAATCAGTTCCGATATGCTCTTGGTGGCGTTGCCCAGAATGTCGTCGGCGCGGTGGAAGGCATCCTTCACCGTTATGGGAGAGTCGGAGTATACATCACACAGACGTTCATTGTTGATGATGAGCAGAGCGTCAACATTCTTGCGCATCTCCTCCACACCCTTCAACGCCTTGACAATCTTCTTGCGCTTTTCAAACAAAAACGGTATGGTCACGATGCCGACAGTGAGTATGCCTTTGGCCTTGGCAATGCCTGCCACCACAGGAGCCGCTCCAGTGCCTGTGCCGCCTCCCATACCAGCCGTGACAAACGCCATCTTGGTGCCGTCGTCGAGCATCTGTTTTATGGCCTCGATGCTCTGCTGAGCCTCCTTGCGCCCCACTTCGGGATTGGCTCCGGCACCAAGTCCCGACGAACCGAGCATTATCTTCACAGGCACAGGCGACTTCACCAGCGACTGACTGTCGGTGTTGCACACCGCGAACGTCACGCCCACCATACCCTCATTATACATATTGCGCACGGCATTGCATCCGCCGCCACCAACGCCGATCACCTTTATTATGTTTTTCGACATATCCTTTGGTTTTCCAAAGTCTATCACGTCCAACTTCTCATTGCTCATGTCCATATTGCATCATCATTTGTCGTTTGCAAATTTAGCACTTTTCAACATAAAAGAACATTCTTCGCAAGGCTTGCAAATGCTTAGT
>CAVKVO010000350.1:0-2074 GCA_963659575.1 Prevotella sp. CAG:1031 | reverse complement strand
CGACGGAACGCCTCTCACGGAACCTCTCGGCCTCTTTGAACACTGCGACAGTCTGAGGAAATACACAAAACTCGATTTGCAACGAGTGGAAATGAAGGACTAAGAGTAAAGAATCGCTGCACAAGCGCTTAGTGGGCGAAGCGTCCTCGCTTTGCCCTCAGCACAGAGTCAAGCAGTAGGAGGTGCGGCGCCCTCGCCGCATCCATCATCGCTCGAAAAGAGCGAAAGAAATAGACGCTTTGAGGGAATGTGTGTGTTCACATAAAAAACTTTCAAAAAAAGTTTGCCCCAGGTGTAACTTTTCCCACGTCATAATCGTCTACCATATAGAGAGGATGAAAAATATCAGTTTCCGGAACGACATCTTGCCGTTGAAGAACGAACTTTACCGGTTGGCGCTCCGCATAACTCTCAACAGAGCGGAGGCGGAAGACGTTGTGCAGGAAACTATGATAAAGGTGTGGAACCGCCGCGACGAGTGGGACGCGATAGACTCCATCGAAGCCTTCTGTCTCACGGTGTGCCGCAACCTCGCACTCGACAAGACGCGAAAACAGGCCAACCAGAGCCAGTCGCTCGACGCCACCGCAGGCAGCGAACCGTCGGACCTCTCATACTCATCCAACCCCGAACGGCAGACAATGCTGCACGACAGGGTGCAACTCGTAAGGAAACTCATCGACAACCTGCCCGAAAAACAGCGCAGCGTGATGCAACTGAGAGACTTCGAGGGGAAGAGCTACAAGGAAATAGCCGCCGTGATGGGCGTAACGGAGGAACAAGTGAAGGTCAACCTCTTTCGCGCACGGCAAGCTATAAAGAAGAAATACTTTGAAACGGAGAACTATGGACTATAAGTATATAGAACAACTGTTGGAACGCTACTGGCAGTGCGGCACAACCGCTGCGGAGGAGGCCATTCTGAAGGCTTTCTTCAGCCAGGACGACGTGCCCGCGGAACTTGAGAAGTACCGCGCACTGTTCGCCTACGAGCGTCAGCAAGGCGAGGAATGTCCGTTGGGCGACGATTTCGACGCCCGCATACTGGCCATGACTGCCGAGGAGCCCAAGCGTGTAAAGGCGCGCCGGGTGAAGCTCCACGTCAACTTCGCACCGTTGTTCAAGGCTGCCGCAGTGGTGGCAGTGGTGATTACGCTTGGCAACGCCATGCAGATGTCCATGAGCAACGGCGACAACGCCAGCGGCGAAGACATCAACTACGCCGCCTACAAAGACACATACGACGACCCTGCCGTGGCATACGACAAGGTGGAAAACGCCCTTCAGCTCATGTCGGAAGGCATAAGCAAGGCTGAAGACCCCGACACCGCAACCATAACCGGTGCCGATGCCGACACAATGCAGAAGTAAATGAGACGCATACTGTGCACACTCGTGGCCCTAATGGCCACAGCCATGACCGTCATGGCGCAGGGAGGACAGGACTTCGCGTCGAAGTTCATGGAGCGGTGCGATGGAGATACAGCGGTACAGTGCATCACCGTCAGTCCTAAGATGATGGAACAGCTCACCAAACAGGCCGACGCGAGTCGCAATGAGCGCATGGCTCAGGCCATCGAAAAGCTCAAAAGCGCACGTATAGTGACATCGAGCGTACACGGCGAAGGCTACTACCACGTGGCCGAAGACCTGCTCAAGCGCAACTCCAAACGGTTCAGCTACGACAAGAGCTACCGCATGGACCACGCCTACGGCTCGTTCTACAGTCGCAAAACCAAGGACGGCGACACCGTGGAACTGATAATGCTCCACGTAGACACCAAGGCCCGACGAATGGTGATAGTAAATCTCACGGGCGACATCGATGGCGGATTCATGGAAAGTCTAACGAAGACATTCAGTTCACGCTCCGAAAAAAACTAAGATTCGCGACCAAGAAGAACTCAGTTCACGCTCCGAAAAGAACTAAAAAGACATATTTTCAATGCTTTCTCTATAACAATCATTTATTAAAACATCAACGTGAAACTGTGAAGTTTCATTCTCTCAAATTTTTCATAACGTACTAACGAAGAGAGTAGCCGCCATCGACACAATCCCCCGATGGCGGCTC
>CAVKVO010000349.1:0-2093 GCA_963659575.1 Prevotella sp. CAG:1031 | reverse complement strand
TCCTTATCACCGAGTATGCTGTGGAGCGTCGCCGTGCCGGCATGGGCATCATCTCTTCGGCCTTCTCTGCCGCACAAGACCGCTTGCGACCCATCCTTATGACTGTGCTCTGCATGGTGTTCGGTATGCTGCCGCTGATGTTCTCCACAGGTGCCGGAGCCAACGGCAACAGTTCGCTCGGCACTGGCGTGGTAGGCGGATTGCTCGTCGGCTCACTGTCGCTCATCTTCGTGGTGCCGGTGTTCTACGTAGTGTTCGAATGGCTTCAGGAGAAGGTTCGAAAGCCCTACGACGAGGCTGGCGACCTGCAATTGCAGCAGGAACTGTTGCAGAGCATTGAGGAAAAGAGCAAAGCCAAACAATGAGTGAAGAACTAAGAGTGAAGAGTGAAGAATTAAAAACGAAAACGACGAATGAGAAAAATTATATATTCAGCCCTGCTGCTCGCCTCACTGAACAGCTGCGGCATATACACCAAATATCATCCCGTGACCGACGTGCCCGACAAACTCTACGGCGACTCGGTGCTGAACAAGTCCATCACTGAATATCAGGACACAGCGTCGCTGGGCTTCATGGACTGGCACGACCTGTTTCAAGACCCGTTGTTGCAACAGTACATCGACCGCGGTCTGAACCAAAACACCGACTACCTTACGGCAATGCAGCGTGTGGAGGAAGCCAAAGCCACACTGAAGGCTGCCAAGTTGGCCTTCCTGCCCAGCTTCGCCATATCGCCCCAGGCCAGTGTGTCCAGTTTCAACAACTACAAGGCCACGCAGACCTATTCCGTGCCGCTCAACATGAGTTGGGAGATTGACATCTTCGGACGTATGCGCAACGCCAAGAAGCAGGCGCAAGCCCTCTACGCCAAGAGCAACGACTACCGTCAGGCGGTGCGCACCCAGGTGATAGCCAATGTTTCTAACCTCTATTATACGTTGATTGCTCTCGACCAACAGCTTTCTCTGTCTGAGGAGACAGAGGAGGCTTGGCGAGAGACTCTCACTACGGCACGCGCACTGATGAAGGCCGGACGCTACGACGAGTCGGGCGTGTCGCAGATGGAGGCCGCTCTGCAGAGCGTACACACCGGAGTGCTCGACCTGAAGAGCCAGATAGCGCAGACGGAAAACAGTATGTCTGTAATACTCGGCGAAACTCCGCGCCACTATGAGCGCAGCAACAGCCTGAATCTCCTTGGCGACAAGTTCTCTGTGGGCGTTCCCCTGCAACTGTTGTCGGCCCGTCCCGACGTAAGGCAAGCGCAGCGCACTGTGGAGGCTGCTTTCTACGGAGTGAATCAGGCTCGCTCTGCCTTCTATCCCTCGCTCACGCTTAGTGGTAGCATCGGTTGGACTAACTCAGCTGGAACAATGATTGTCAACCCCGGCAGGTTTCTCGCCTCAGCATTGGGTTCGCTTGTGGCTCCCGTGCTGACCAAGGGACAGAACGAAGCCAAACTCAAGATAGCAAAGGCGCAACAGGAGGAGGCTAAGTTGGCCTTCACCCAGACTCTGCTCAATGCCGGCAAGGAGGTGAACGATGCCTTGACCGCCTATCAGACTTCGGAGGAGAAAGACCAAAGCATCGCCTCGCAGGTGGAGTCGCTGCAAAAGGCTCTCAAGAGCACTACCCTCTTGATGGACCACGGCACAAACACCTATCTTGAGGTGCTCACGGCTCGCCAGTCACTGCTGTCAGCCCAGCTGACCCAAGTGGGCAACAAACTGGCAAAGGCTCAAAACATAATCAACCTTTATCAAGCCCTTGGCGGAGGCCAGGAGCAAACTACCAAGGAATAGAACATGACTTCTGTGACTATGGGGAACCCTAAGAACAGAGCATGCTTCTGTTTCTACTGGAAATCCAAGGAACAGAGTATGTTTCTGTCTCTACTGAAAACCTAAGAATAACCCATAACAATGCATCCCACCGCCATAACGAACCGAGGGCGGTGTAGAAGAGACAACATCTTGTCATCAGAGTGATTACTTTTCTTTTTCACTTATGGTGGAGATTTTTAGAACCCACCGTATAGTAATCAACTCATGCGGACTGTCTGTGAAGTGATTCACGGACAGTCTTTTTTT
>CAVKVO010000348.1:0-2100 GCA_963659575.1 Prevotella sp. CAG:1031 | reverse complement strand
GATATGCACAGAGCCGAATGGGTAGAAGGATTCCTCGAATTTGAAGATTGAAAGGCCAGGAGGGTTGGCGTCCTCGCCGACCCCTTGGCGTAGGAAGGCTGTAGTAGGTGCTGCGTCATCGCTGCACCCTTAGCGCAAGAGACGTTCGCAGGCGTAGGAGGTACGGCGCCCTCGCCGTACCAATCGAGTGAAAAGAGCGAAAGAGAATACCTATTATGATATGCAATATTCGCACGAATGATACGGCGAGGGCGCCGTACCTCCTATTCCTTGTGTCTTTTTAGTCCAGGGGTCGGCGAGGACGCCAACCCTCCTGCCTTGTGCCTTTTTAGCTAGGGCGCAGCGAGGACGCAGCGCCTACTACTGCCTTCCAACTGCGCTACTACTGCCTTCCTATCCGAATATAAACGTTCTCTCTATCCAGTATACCACCATTCCGGCGATATATCCGATGAAAGCTACCCACGAGATGCGCTTCATGTACCACACGAAGGTGATCTTTTCGAGTCCCATCACAACCACTCCGGCGGCCGAACCGATGATGAGCATCGAACCGCCCACGCCGGCGCAGTAGGCCAGGAGTTGCCAGAAGATGCCGTCCTGCATCATGTCGCCAACCTCAGACATGGGATACATGCCCATGCAACCTGCCACCAGGGGCACGTTGTCCACAATGCTCGACAGCACACCGATGATGCCCGTCACGAGATAGTGGTTGCCATTGAATGTCGTGTTCAGTCCTTCGCCGAGCGCAGTGAGCACGCCCACGGTCTCCAGACACGCCACTGCCATGAGTATGCCGAGGAAGAAGAGTATGGTGGACATGTCTATTCGCGACAGCATGTTGGTGACGCGTTTCATCTTGCCGCCCTTTGTCTCAACCGTTACGGGCAGACGACTGTAGAACACTTCGGTCACAGTCCACAGCGCACCGAGCACGAGCAGTATGCCAACAAACGGAGGCAGATGGGTGATGGTCTTGAATATTGGCACGAAAATCAGTCCGCCAACGCCAAGGAAAAACACCGTTTTGCGCTGCGAAGCCGACAGCAGTTCGGCCTCGGTGGCCTCTTTTGTGGCTGTGTCTGCGGCGCTCTGCATGTCGCCTTTGAGCGAAAGCGACAGCATCCACGCCGGGAGAATCATCGAAATGAGCGACGGCACGAGCAGTTCCTTTATCACCCCCATAGCCGTTATCACGCCCTTGTTCCACAGCATGATGGTGGTCACGTCGCCGATGGGTGAGAATGCGCCGCCCGAGTTGGCTGCAATCACCACGAGCGAAGCGTAGATGATGCGGTCCTTGTGGCTGCTCACGAGTTTGCGCAGTATCATTATCATCACGATGGCCGTGGTGAGGTTGTCGAGAATGGCGGAGAGGAAGAACGTCATGAACGCTATGCGCCACAGCAGAGCCCGTTTGCTCTTGGTGCGCAGCGTGTCGCGCACGAAGTTGAAGCCGCCGTTCTGGTCAACGAGTTCCACGATGGTCATTGCGCCCATGAGGAAGAAGAGCGTGGTCGAAGTGCTTCCCAAATGCTTCTCTATCACTTCGCCCACCACCGTCGCCGTCTTGTCGCCGATGGCCGCAGGCAGATAGCTCGATGGGTCGAGCATGAAAATGGTCCAGCACGCCACGAACATCAGCAGAGCGATGGCGGCTTTGTTCACCTTGGTCAGACTTTCGAGTGCTATGAGCATATAGCCCAGCACGAAGACGACCACGATTGCAATAGTCAGTGTTGTCATTATAGTTGTAGTTTTATGTTGGTTTCGTATTGTTCCGAGTTCCTTGCGCTGCGCGTTTGAATCAAGCCAATGGTGGCAAGGGCGGACTAACCAATTGCAAAAGTAACAATAAAAACGGCGTTGAGGTGTAGGATACATACAAAATACACGTAATCGTTTACTGATTGAAACAGAAAAGACGAGGAGAGTGAAGAGTGAAGAACGAAGAGTGAAGAAACAACGTTCGGCGGCCGAAGGGAAAGCCAATTTATGTGCAGTAGTTGGAAGCTTGTAGTAGGTGCTGCGTCCTCGCTGCACCCTAAGCGCAGTTGGTAGTCTGTAGGAGGTGCGGCGCCCCCGCCGCATCATTCG
>CAVKVO010000347.1:0-2113 GCA_963659575.1 Prevotella sp. CAG:1031 | reverse complement strand
AGTAGTCCACGAGTTCGTCAGTGAGCAAATCGGGCTCTATGCTGCTGATTCGGAACCGGCTGATGCCCTCCACATTGTCCAAAGCACGCACGAGGTCGATGAATTTCTCGCCCGTGGTTTTGCCGAAATCGCCTATGTTCACTCCCGTGAGCACAATCTCCTTGCCTCCCTCCCTTGCAGTTTGCTCCGCCAAAGCCACGAGCGACTCTATCGAGGGGTTGCGACTGAAACCTCTGGCAAAGGGAATGGTGCAGTAGGTGCAGAAACAGTCGCACCCGTCCTGCACCTTCAGGAAGTAGCGCGTGCGGTTGCCCCGCGAACAGCTCGGCGAGAACGTGCGTATATCCTTGGTCTTCACGGCAAAGTGCTGGTGCAGATGCTCGTCGCCAGTGGCTGCCCCACTCCATTTTTCGGATAGGAACTGCACCAGTCCGGCCTTTTCGTTGGCTCCAAGCACGAGGTCCACGCCGTCCATGCGACTGATTTTCTCCGGTTCGAGCTGCGCGTAGCATCCCGTGACCACCACAAACGCCCCGGGATTGTTGCGCACCAGTCGGTGAATGGCCTGGCGGCACTTGTGGTCAGCCACCTCCGTCACCGAACAGGTGTTTATCACACAGAGGTCGGCAGTCTCCCCTTCGCGCGCCGTAGCCACTCCCATCTCGCGCAGCATCTGCCCAAACGTGGATGTCTCGGAGTAGTTCAGCTTGCAGCCAAGGGTGAAATACACCGCTTTCTTGCCCTGAAAGGCTGATGTGTCTATCATATTATATAATAATGTGTAGCATCAAAAACGGATACAAAGGTACACTTTTTTTGTTTACCGCAGCTCCTCTAGCATCCCCTTAACGGCCTCGCCGCGTCAAAGAGTCGAAAATCTGTAAGCAAAACACTTTCGCTTGCTTACAGATTCTTTTCATAGTTATAACATAAAAGAAATTGTGTAAGCAAAAGCAAGCGGTTTGGTTTCGAATCAAAAGTGGCCCATTTACGGATGCTAACTGACCCATTTACGCATCGTAAGTGGCACAGTTACGATGCGTAATTGGCATGGTTATTTTTCGCAAGTGGTATGGTTGGTTTTCAGAAATGCCATGATTGGTTTTCAGAAATGGTATATTCGCTTTTCGCAAGCGACGAAGTTTTTCGCCAAAAACGATTGTTTGTTCAGTCAAAATGGCTTATATTTGCAATCAGACAAGTGGCATATTGCCATAAGAACGACAACTAAACGACAATCACTATGGCACAGACAGCAATGACAGTCAGAATGGACAGCCAGCAGAAAATGCAGTTTGACAAACTCTGCGAGCAGTTTGGCATGAGCGCCAACACCGCAATCAACATCTTCGTGAAGGCCGTCATCCGCAGCAAGAGCATCCCCTTCTCCATCAAAGCAAAGGAAAAGGAAGATGTTGCAAGCAAAGCAAAGGAAGAGGACAAGGTGACAAGGGAAGCACGCGAGGCTTTCGAGCGCATTCGAGCTGCGGCAGAAAGGGGAGATACTCCAGAACTCACACTGGACGAAATCAACGCGGAAATCAGAGAAGTAAGACGGTTAAGAAAGGAACGCAATGGTATATGCAGTCATTGACACGAACATCTTCGTGTCTTCGTTTATCACAAAGAACCAGACGGCCTCAACCCGAATGGTCATCAAGAGTATGTTCAAGGGAAAAATAAAACCCTTGTACAGCAGCGAAATTCTTGAAGAATACTCGGAAGTACTGCATCGTTCCAAATTTCATTTAGCGGACAAGGACATTCAACGACTGCTGAACTTCATTACGCAGAACGGCATCGACTCCGACCGTTTTCCTTACGATGGCGACATGCCGGACGAGGACGACCGGGTGTTCTATGAAGTTGCCCTGAGCGAAGAAGACTCGTTCTTGGTTACAGGCAACCTGAAGCACTTTCCCCGCACGCCAAAAGTGGTGACGGCAGCACAAATGATGGAAATCTTAGAGCAAGATTAGAGTATGTTTTTCCGTTCTCGTAACTGATTGTATATCTTGTTCTTAAACGCATTCATCTGCAAAATCCCCGATTTGAAATTGCGAAAAACTTGCAAAATCCCCGATTTCGGGCTATATCAAGTAGCTCGGGAGCT
>CAVKVO010000346.1:0-2148 GCA_963659575.1 Prevotella sp. CAG:1031 | reverse complement strand
CACTTGCTGCCTCAAGGCGTGGTGGGCGAACTGTGCTTGGCGGGTCCGCAGATGGCAAAGGGCTACTGGAACCGTCCCGATCTCACGGCAAAGGCATTCAAGAAACCGCATATCAACGGCTTCGACGAGAAGGTGTACCATACCGGTGACCTCGCACGCTACAATGCCGACGGCATGATAGAGTATTTGGGCCGTATCGACTTCCAGGTGAAGTTGCGCGGCTTCCGTATTGAGCTTGGTGAGATAGAAAACCGTGCCAGCCAGTTTGACGGCGTGCAGATGGTAGCTGCAGAGGTGAAGAACGGTCAGACACTGTGCCTGTATTTCACGGCGACCACGCAGATAGATAAGGAAGCGTTGAAAGCCTTCATGGCCGAGACCTTGGCCGACTACATGGTGCCAACTGTGTTCATGCAGCTCGACGAGATGCCTCTGACCCCCAACGGAAAGGTAAACCGCAAGGTTCTGCCCGAACCAGTAATATCCAGCAGCCACGAATATGTGGCACCAGCCACCGAACAAGAGCAGAAAGTAGCTGATGTGATGCAGCATATTCTTGGTCTTGCATCGCCTGTCGGCGCATTGGACAACTTCTTTGAACTTGGTGGCGATTCCATCAAGGCCATACGTATGGTCAGCACATTGCGGCACGAAGGAGTGAACATCCAAGTTGCCGATGTGATGAAGGAGAAGACAGTGCGCGCCATCGCCGCAAAGGCTTCCGACGATGTTGTCAGAATAAGTCAGGAGGCATGGAGCGGTGAGGTAGACAACAGTGCAATCGGAGCTTACTTCTGGGACCTCAATCTTCCCAACCCCTCGCACTATCTGCAAACATTGATGCTCGACTGCAAGGACAAGGTTGACGTGGAGGCACTACAGCAAGCCCTCAACGCCATAACCATTCAGCACGACATGCTTAGGGCTGTTGTGGAGAACGAGCATCTTGTTGTCCGTCCTTCCGACGCTGTGATACCAGTGGAGGAGCAGAGTGTGGCCACCGAGAGCGATGTGCATGACGCTGCGGCTATTGTTCAGAGTAATATAGACATGGCCACTGCGCTGATGCGTGTGGTCGTATATCATACAAACGACAAAGACTATCTCTTCATTGCCATCCATCACCTTGTGGTGGACGGTGTGTCATGGCGTATAATCCTGTCAGACCTTGAGGTGGCTTATGGCCAGGCTGTGAGCAACACTAAGATTGACCTTCCGGCCAAGACCCACAGTTATCGCGACTTCGTTGAGGCGCAACATAAGTACCTTACCAGCTATAAGTTGTCGTTGGAGACTCCCTATTGGGACAAGCAGCAGGAGAAGATGCTCGCCATGCCAACCTCCGACGGCAAGAACTACGACCGCAAGTTCAGCAGTCTCACAGTTGCAATGGACGAGGCTGACACCAAGTCTCTCCTTGCCGCCAATATGCAGGTGATGGGACTTGACATCAACGACTTACTCATTGCTGGCGTTAGCCGCAGCTTCGCCGCCATGACAGGTTCAAGTGCCGTTTCGTTCCTCCTTGAGGGACACGGACGCGAGGAGATGTCCACACCGCTGACCACCGACCGCACTGTGGGATGGTTTACTTCTGAATATCCAGTGATTGTAGATGGACTCACAGGCGATTGCCACCATGACCTGCGTGCGACCAAGGAGACACTGCATCGCATTCCCAACAAGGGCATTGGCTACAATATCCTTAAATATCTCGGCAACCGCTACGACACCGACCGTTTGGCACAGATTAACTTCAACTATCTCGGTGAGATGGACGCAGAACAGAATGGTGCAGACGGTTCTGTCTCCACTCAGTTCTCTTTGTCAAAGACTGTTTCAGCCGGTGAAGATATTGCAGTGGAGAACTGTGCCGGACCAGACCTCGGCATCAACTGTGAGGTGAAGCATGGCCGTTTTGAATTGAACCTCAACTACAATTCAGGCAAATACAACGAGGAGACGGCACGTGACTTCTCCGAGAATATACTGAAAGAGTTGCGCTCAATCACCCAGATGCTTGCCGGAATGACTGAAAAGGAAGTTACCGCTTCCGACCTCGGCGAAACAGAGTGGACTGACGGGGAGTTCATGGCAGTGGAGAAAGACTTCGCAAGCCGTGGCGAGAAGATAGAGCGCATCTACCCA
>CAVKVO010000345.1:0-2165 GCA_963659575.1 Prevotella sp. CAG:1031 | reverse complement strand
AAATACAACAACAAATAAAGATGAATGACAAGAGCCATCGTTTTGTTTTCTGGTCGGTAATCATAATCTCCGCCCTCACGCTCCTCCCGTTTCTCGGCAACGTAGACTTCAACACCAAGGGCGAGCCCCGCGAGGCCGTGGTGGCGGTGTCGATGCTTAGCCAGCACAACTGGATTCTGCCCGTCAACAATGGCTTCGACATACCCTACAAGCCACCTTTCTTCCAATGGTGCATCGCCGCCTTTTCCATCTTCACTGGCCATGTGAGCGAGTTCACGTCGCGCCTGCCCTCCGCGTTGTCACTCATCATAATGTTGTGCGCGGGCGCGTTGTTCTATGCCAAGCGCAAGAACAACAACGTCAGCCTGCTTGCCACGATGCTCACCCTCACGGCTTTTGAGGTGCACCGCGCGGGAACCAACTGCCGCGTGGACATGGTGCTGACGATGTTCACGGTGTGTGCGCTTTACGCCCTATATAAATGGTGGGAGAAAGGTTGCCGTCTGCTGCCTTGGATAGCCGCGCTATGCATGAGCGGCGCCACGCTGACCAAAGGTCCCGTGGGCATTGTCCTGCCGTGCTTCGTGATGTTCGTGTTCATGCTCTTCACGGCTTGGCAACAGGGAAAGCTCTGTGGCGCAATGGTTTGGAAAACCACCTGCAAGCTATTCCTTTCAGCCGTGCTTGCCTCTGTGCTGCCTCTGCTTTGGTATTGGGCGGCTTATCGGCAGGGTGGCGACCAGTTCATGGCACTCGTCATGGACGAGAATGTCGGCCGCTTTCTCGGCAAGATGAAGGCCGTGACACACGACAATCCCTGGCCCTACAACCTCTTGATGCTCATCACGGGCTGGCTTCCATGGACTTTGCCACTGCTGGTGTCTCTCTTCGTCTTGCCTTGGCGCAAGTTTGCCAATAGCCTTCTATCAAAAGGCGAAGGCGCCGACAATGGCACATTGGCAAGCCGCATGGTGACAGGCATGCGCAAGGCTGATGCCGTGCAGGTGTTCACATGGCTATCGTTCCTGCTCATTCTTTTCTTCTATTGCATACCGAAGAGCAAGCGCGGAGTCTACCTCCTGCCCTGCTATCCGTTCATGGCGGTGCTGATGGCTGAATACGTCGTCTGGCTCGTCAAGCGCTCACTGTTCCCGATACGTTTCTACATTGGCTTCCTCTCTGTCGTTGGCTTCATCCTGACGGCGACCCTTGTCGTACTGAGGGCTGGCTTGGTGCCGGACAGCATCTTCCACGGCAAGCACGCCTGGGAAAACATCCAGATGCTTCATGCCCTCTCCGATGGCAACATGAACTTCTGCGACATACTATTGGCGCTGATGCCGCTCCTCGCCGCCTGCCTTGGCCTGATGACACTGCTGCGCCGCCGCTCCTGCTTTACAACGAGCCACCCCATGTTTGCCTCAACGGTGATGACGCTTCTCGTCTTCCTCTCGTTTGACGGATACTATAAGCCGACCGTGGTTGGCTGCCAGAGCCTGCGCCACGTGGCGACGCAAGTGGAGCAAGCGGCGAAAGGCGAGCCCGTGTACGCGCTGACCACCATCAACAAGCGAGAGGTGGGCGACGACGTGCTAAGGCTTTACGGCATAGACTTCTACCTGGGCGACCGCGTGCGACAGTTCGACGTGGACCGTCCACGAAAAGGTGTCGTGGTGGTTCCCGCACAGAGTAAGCCTCTGCTCAACGCGCCTTTCGCCAAGCGATATTCATTCAAGGAAATCATGCGCACCGAGCATCGCGCATCGTGCTTCAAGGACACCATCCACGTGTACAGCTTCGCGAGAAAATAACTTCGCTATCTCGTCAAGGCTTAACCCCGTCGCCTTGGCTATGTCGGTAGGCTGAAATCCCATGGCCTTCAAATTTCGCACTATGGAAACGTTTGGAAAAACCACGCCCATTTGCCCCCCCGAAGGCACGTTGTTTTGACCCCTCTGGGTATAGTGTTCAAAATCAGAATATTTTTCGGACATGACTTTTGCTAAATTTCACGACTTAAGTTGTTGTGAATAAGATATTTATATTTTGCAAGTTATAGCAAAATATGACCATTTCCAATTTGCATACGAAAAAGCGTCACGTTTGTTGCATGTCCCCGAAGGGGGCAAATGTGCATAACCGCGGGTGACCGAAGGGAACCTGCG
>CAVKVO010000344.1:0-2168 GCA_963659575.1 Prevotella sp. CAG:1031 | reverse complement strand
CGTCGCTTCGCTCCTCTGCCCTGGGCTATGTGTAGTTGCCCTTTCAGGGCGCAAAGAATGCTGAACAGCTCCCAAAGGACACAGCACCTACTACGCAGCTTGTGTGCTTTACTGTCCATTAGATTGAAGTATTATGAACAAAATACGGGAGGAAAACCGTTTGGTTTTCCTCCCGTACTGTCTTGTTTGTCATGCGGTTGTACCGCTTGGCTTAATGTTTTTACAGACCGAGTTTCTTGCGAATGTCCTTAGGAATGGCATTCTTGTTCACCATGAAGTCCATTGTCTTGTAGGCGATGAAAGCCTTGGTCATATACCATGTGCCCTTGTAGTCACCGTATTCGCCCCAAGAGTTCTTCACCATGTAGTATTCCTTACCGTTCTGGTCCTTGGCTATACCATAGAGGTGCATCCCGTGGTCATCGGTTGTTTCCCAGTTGTCGTAAGCCTCCTGGCGCATTTCCTGTGTGGGAACAATCTCAGGAGCGTTTACGCCCAGCGAGTCAAACTTCTCTGTCTTCTCGGTCTTGGTCAGCTTCAGCCAGCGTGCGGCATCGCTTCCGGCCAGGCTCTGCACCTTCTTGGTGTCGTATGCAATGCCCAAGCCCTTGCGTGTGAAACCGTCTTCTGACACATCGCCGCCCCACGCCACGGTATAACCCTCGTTGATGGCGTTGTCTATGATGCGAATCATGTCGTCCATGGGCACGTTGTAGCTCTGACCCTGACGCCAGTTGTCCTGCACTTCAACAGCAAACGGCTTCCAGAAAGGATGGTGAGTGAAGCTGGTGATGCTCACATAGTCGTCGAAATTGAGTCCCAGACTTGCTGCGAAAGTCTTCGGAGTGTAGGTCTTTCCCTCATACTTGAAGCTCTCCGGGCACTTGCCGAGATAAGCGTCGAGTATGCCCTGCAGACCAGTTTTCCATGATGGAGACAGCTTTTTCTGCTCGCTCTTGGCGATAGCCTCTACATAGGGAGTCATCACGGCGAAAAACTCGTTGAAGTTGTTGAGCGAGTCGCCCTGCAGTTTGCCTGCTGCGGGCATAGCGTCCTCAGGACAGATACCGTAGTTTTTCAGACAGTAGAGAGGGTCTTCAGCCGCTCCGCCCTGCGAGAACGACACGTCGCCGTGCATTCTCACTGCCATTACGGCGCGGTCCATATAGGTGTGGCTGGCCACGAAAGCCTCGCAGAGGTCGTATGTCTTGCCTGTTTTCTTCAGTATTTCGCTTTCAAAAAACGACAGAGTAGAGTAGTCCCAGCACGTACCGCTGCGGTTCTGGTCCTTGATGCTGGTGATGGGGTTAGCCTTGACAGTGGTAAACACCGGTTTGTTCTTGTTCACCGAGTCTTTCTTTTCGGCGGCGTTGGCTGTGAGAGCCATCATTGCCGCGAGTGATAAAACTGTGAGTCTGTTCATTTTAGTTTGTTTTGTTATATGGTTTCTTACTTTTCAAGCATTAGTTGTTTGCCATGAAAGCCTCTACGTCTGCCGGGTGATACGGTATGCGCTTATGGCCAAGCAGTCGGCATCCGTCCTTGGTGATGAGCAGGTCGTCCTCAATACGTATGCCACCGAAGTCCTTATAGGTTTCGAGCAGGTCGAAATTGATGAACTCCTTGCAGTGGCCGCTGGCTTTCCAGTCGTCGATGAGAGCTGGGATGAAGTATATTCCGGGCTCATCTGTCATAACGAAACCCTCTTCAAGCCTACGTCCCATGCGCAGACAGTTGGTGCCAAACTGCGTTGAAGGCTGCGTCTCCTCGTCAAATCCGACGTATTTCTGTCCGAGACCCTCCATGTCGTGTACGTCCATACCCATCATGTGGCCCAATCCGTGAGGCAGGAACATGGCGTGCGCTCCGGCTCTTACGGCCTCTTCCGTGTCGCCCTTCATCAGTCCAAGCTCCTTCAGACGGTCGGTCATCAGTCGGCAAACGTCCATGTGCACGTCATACCAGCGCACTCCGGGTTTGGCCACCGTGAGCGCATGGTCGTGGCAAGCCTCAACTATGCTGTAAATCTCAAGCTGACGCTGCGAGAATTTGCCGCTAACGGGATATGTGCGGGTGTTGTCGGAGCAGTAGTCGTTCAGTTCGCATCCTGCATCACACAGAGCAAGGCGTCCAGCCTCAAGCTTTGCGTCGCTCGGACAGCCGTGCAT
>CAVKVO010000343.1:0-2181 GCA_963659575.1 Prevotella sp. CAG:1031 | reverse complement strand
GCCTCATCCTGAAGAAAATGCAGGAATACATCGGCAATAGCCGTCTGCATAAGGTTCGTGCCCTTTGCTTTTGTGTGGACAAAAAGCACGCTGAGTTTATGAATGCCAAGTTCACGTTGGCGGGACTTAAAACAGCAGTGCTGACAAGTGACCACGACGACTATCATCGCAGTAGGGTGAAAAGGATGTTGCGTGAGGGAACTATCAACTACCTTTTTGTGGTCGACCTGTTCAATGAAGGCGTTGATATTCCTGAGATAGACACGATTCTGTTTCTCCGTCCAACGGAGAGTGCCACAGTGTTCCTCCAGCAGTTTGGACGTGGACTTCGTTTGCATGAAGGCAAAGACCATCTTACTGTTCTCGACTTTGTGGGACATTCCCGTGAGGAGTTCAGTTACAAGGAGAGATTTGAGGCATTGATAGGACGCCATTCCAGAAGCATAAAGGAAGAAATAGAAGCCGGTTTTACCAATGCACCGTTCGGTTGCAAGATAGTGCTTGAAGAAAAGGCAAAGGAAGAAATTCTGACCAATATCGAAGGCTATCTGCGCAGTATGAACAAGAACCGGCTTATAAAGGAAATCGCAGCCTATTATAAAGATAATCCGGACAAATTTTCTTTGAAGTCCTTTTTGGATTATAGCCATATACCTTTTTATAAGATATACGGCAGTTTAACCTGGGGCGAACTCTGTCAGTTGGCGAAAGTAAAGACAGATGTGCCGGCTCATTCTGCACAGCTGAAGTATGCTGTCACAAAGAAATGGCTTGCAACAGACTCCTTCTCTTATTTCACACAACTGTTGCGGTTTGCTGAGTGTGGTTTTGTATGCGATACCGTCTCTTTCTCAAAGCAAGAACAGCGATGTGCAGTGATGTTGTATTATGACTTGTACGACAAGGCCGGAACCTACTCAAGTATCGATGAAATGTTCAGCGATTTGGCCGATGACAAACTGTTTGTCGAGGAGTTCATCGAGGTCGTATCGTATCTGAGGGACAACAGTTCCGCTCCCGAAAAGGCCGACAATTCCGTTTACAGCGAATGGAATCCTCTCCGTTTGCATGGCGTTTACACAAAAGCGCAAATACAGGCAGCACTTGGAATGTCAACCATGGAGAGCAAATCTTCTTCAAGGGAAGGAGTGGAACGCTTGAAAACTATCAAGTTGGAGGCAATGTATGTGGATATTATAAAGAAACGGGAAGAAGGTTCCATGACCGCATACAAGGACTATGCCCAAAACCGTGAGTTTTTCCATTGGGAAACTCAAAACCGTGTTCGTGAGGGCAGCAGGGAGGCTGAGGCTTATCGTAATGGTGAAAACAATATGCTTCTGTTTGTAAGACAACAGGCAGAGCACCCTGAATACGGATGTAGAATGGGATTTACATATTTGGGACAGGTAACGATGAAGGAAATGGAAGGCTCTAAGCCAATGCAGATAGTATGGCAGTTGGCCACGCCAATGTCGGAAGCCACCTACGCCTTTGCCAGTCAGTATAAAGCTATAGGATGAAAAGAGTGCATAATGGAAGACAAGAAGACCGTAGAGGTGGTTGCAGCTGTTATATGTGACGACGGCAGAGTGTTTGCCACGCAGCGTGGATATGGTGAATGGAAGGACTGGTGGGAATTCCCTGGCGGAAAGATAGAACCAGGTGAAAGTCCACAAGAAGCACTTTGGCGAGAAATAAAGGAGGAACTTGCTACAGAAATAGAGGTGGGAGAACTGATAACGACAGTGGATTATGACTACCCGAAGTTTCACCTTACGATGCATTGTTTCTTGTGCAAGATAAAAGCTGGCAATCTGACGCTTTTGGAGCACGAGGCCGCCAAATGGCTTAGCTGGGATTTAGATACCGTGAACTGGCTTCCGGCAGATGCTGAGGTGGTAGATGTGCTGAAAAGCCGTTTTTGCTAAGTGACGGTAAAGATAACTTGGTGCGATTTACACCTTATTATATATATACCTTATTATATATACCCATGTTCCACTAACGTTCCATATGGGGCTACTGAGATTCGGCTTCTTCGGGGTTACTGTGCGCAGCGGTTTTTCGCCGAAGGCGTGGTTTATCGCCCTGTGGTGAACAAGTGCCGGAACGGCACTGATGGTATTTGTCTGCACAGTGCGTCGTAAGCGCGCTTACGTAAGCAATGAGCAGACAAAC
>CAVKVO010000342.1:0-2188 GCA_963659575.1 Prevotella sp. CAG:1031 | reverse complement strand
TAAAGATGCCACACGACCATGCAAAGCAACGCATAGCCTTTTAGCATCAGCGAACTGTCTTTGGAGATGTAGGTTATTTTCATTGTATGCTTGTCTTTTCAAAAATGACATTTACCCCCAATACACCGTACTCATCAGGAAGGTGAAGCCAGCGTAGGCGAGGAGCACGTAGCCGGTCTTGCGGTCTTGGTCCTCCCACGTGTCGATGTTCACCAGCGGATAGGCGATGATGATGGGATAGAGGAACCACGAGAGGTAGGCGAAGCGGTTGCTGAACGAGGCGCGGATGACCATCACCCAGAAGGCGTTGCTCAGGCAGTAGGTGACGGAGAGCACGCGGTACCAGTTGTCGGTGCACTTGCGCTTCACGCAGTTCACCCACGTCATGACGACGGGCCACATGCTGTAGAAGAGGAAGTCCCAACGGAAACCCGAATGGGAGAAGGCGGACATATCGTTGCGGGCGTCGGCATAGCCCGACATACGTTCGTCGAAGCCCAGCCCCGAGAAGAACGACGTGACGGCCCCGCCCGCTACGAGCGAGATGGGGATGGAGAGGAGCCAAAAGAATACGGCATAGCGTGCGTCGCGTATCAGGAAGCGGCCCGCGACAAAGGCGGCGATGGGCAGCATCGTACTGCGGTGTATACCGAAAGCAAGCAGACACAGTCCCGCACCCGGCCAGAAGAGCACCCTACCCTTCAATATGAGTGCAAATCCTAAAAGGAGCATGTGGCACGCCGATCCGTTGCGTATGCCGTTGATACCGTAACTATAGTACGACAGTGAGGTCAGCACGAAAATCATGCCGAGCATGGTTTTGTTGGGCATGAGAATCTTCACACACACCAAGGCAGAAAACACGTAGATAGCGTAAATGACGGTGAAATAACCCACATAGTCGAGCCCCATCAATTTGCACGCCACGATGATCCATTGCCAGAACCATTCGCCTGTCCAACTGAACTCAACATGATAGGGGTCGGTACTGATATAGCCACCAGCGTAGGCTCCTGTATCGCCATATGCAGTGGACGTCAGTGGACGGTTGGCCATCCACACCGACAGGATGGCAGCAATGATGATGGGCCAGATGATGTTGTCCTTCTGCTCCTTTATCATATAGTTGTCGGGTGACGAGATATAGCGCGAGGCCATGAAAAGCACTACGAGCGAAGTAGTATAAAGGAATAGCGGACCGAAAAAGAAATCAGACATAAACGAATGTTATCCTTTACTTTGGCGGTAAATTGGATCGTAATGATGTACTTGGCTGCGGCGCACCACATGATAATTGATGCCGAGCAGGGCATTTGCTATCCAAACAGGAAGGCTCTCCAGCAGCTTGGTTTTGTATGAATCACCATGCGAACCCCACGAGGCAGCAAAGAGGTGCGAGCAGTAACTCACACGGTAGCGGTGGGGCATGATGTTGTTGCGGGCGTTGAAGTAACGCTTGTCGAACAGCGTTATCTCACCTTCCCGATAGTTGAAGTCCGCCTTGTCATGAATGCGGCGGAACGTGTATTTCGGGTAGAGACGTTCAAAGAACATCACCGGCAGGTTGTGGATGTCGAGCGTGCCGTCCGCCTTGACGAAGTGGCGGTCTTGGTAAGCGTCGAGCACGTCCTTGATAAACGGTGTTCCCTTCTCACAACCGATGATAGCCGGTTCGAAAGCCCCGACGAAATCCTGTCCGATGAAATACGGCAGGTGCAACAAGTCGTCGAACGATTTATACATCATCACGTCTGAGTCGAGATAGATGCCGCCGTAATGATATAGTGCATACAGACGGATATAGTCGGCTGCGAAGGCATATTTGCGTTGGGCGAACGCTTCACTTGTCCACGGCGTGGAGTCGATATCGAAACGCTTGGTGTCCCAAAGCATAATCTCATAGTCGGGCAACATACGATGCCACGAGTCGAGACACGCCTGGATATTGGCTGGGTAGGCATCGCCCGAGAGCCAGCAGAGATGAATGATCTTGGGTATCATTGTCTATTTCCTCATTGTTTTCCTTGTTACGCCTATCCCCCACTGCGTCAAGTTATACACCCACAGGGGCAGATGGACGAACTCCCACGAGAGGAGGCGCACCACGAGTGCCCGGGTGTCGGGCTGCAGGGGCATGTCGTGCCAGGGGGTGAGACGGAGGTTGTCGAAGAAGAGTTGCTTCTTGGGA
>CAVKVO010000341.1:0-2201 GCA_963659575.1 Prevotella sp. CAG:1031 | reverse complement strand
GCTTTTGCCAAGGCTCGCATCTGGTCGTCGGTAAGGTTGCGGGGATGGTCGCAGAGTGTGCGCGAACTGCTGTGACTGCACACGATGGGCAGTTCGCTGATGTCCAAAGCATCGTAAAAACTCTTCTCCGAGGCGTGACTGAGGTCAACCATTATGCCGCAACGGTTCATCTCGCGTATGGCTTCCGCTCCGAAACGGCTCACTCCGTTGTGGGTGTTGCAGCCCCGTGCACTGTCGCAGAGGTCGTTGTCGCCGTTGTGACACAGTGTGATATACACCACGCCACGCTGGGCAAAATGCTTGATGTTGGCGAGATTACCGTTGAGAGCAAGTCCGTTTTCAATGCCGAGCATTATGGATTTGCGCCCGTGACGCTTGTCCTCATACAGGTCGGAAGGCGTTCGGGCTATGCTCACATAGTCCTTGTTGGCCTCCACCATAGCCTCTATCTTGTCGAAAATGAGTTCGGCGTATTCCGTAGGACCTGCCACGGGGAAGTCAACCTTTGAGGAAAACGTCTCGCCAGGCTTTGGCTGCGGCAGATAGGCCACCATTATCGTAGCGTTCTGACGTCCTTCGGTCATCTTGTGCAGGTCGACCTTTATCCTCGAATCGCGAATTCCGAAGTCAACGCCTTGCGGAAAGAACATCGGAGTGTCGCAATGGGTGTCAAGCACAAGCAGACGGTCGTGCAAACGATTGGCCTGATGGAAATGGGCCGACTGCTTCACGAGCCACTGAAAGATTGGAAGTCCGTCTTCCAAGCACTCAGGATGCCACTGTACTCCCATTATCGACTTGAACTCGCGACTCTCTATGGCCTCGATAAAACCGTCAGCGGACGTTGCCGTAACCTTGAATTTTTCGCCCGTTTCAGCCACCACCTGATGGTGAAACGAGTTTACGGCGATGGCGTTTGTGCCATATATGGAGTGGAGAATGGTGCCGCTCTCTATGCTCACCGTGTGGGTAGGTTCACTCCGGTCGGCATCCTGACTGTGCTTCACCGTGGCCTTAGGCTCAATGTCCTGCTCTACCCTACCGCCAAGAGCCATCGCCAACGTCTGTATGCCGCGGCAGATGCCGAGCATGGGTATCTGTCGGTTGTAGGCCAAACGCGTGATGAGCAGTTCGGGAAGGTCGCGCTCACGGTTGATGGAGTGCAACTTTGGCGAGGGTTCTTCGCCGCAATAAAGGGGGTTGAAGTCGCCTCCGCCGCTTAGCAACAATCCGTCTATGCGGCTGAGGGTATTGATTATGGTGTCGGTATCGGCCGATGGAGGTATGATAACTGGCACACCTCCGGCCTTTATCACCGACTTATAGTATGTTTCGGCGAGCTTACATTCAAGTTCGCCGTAGTTGCCCGTAATGCCTATAACGGGTTTTTCCGTGGCTTCGGGAAACGAGGCATATACGCCATCGAGACGTTTTTGCCAATCGAAACGATCCATCCGCGTGTGTTATTCCTTGTCTGTCTTGACCGGTATTTCGCGCTTTATGCTCTGTTCGAGCGAAATCAGCGTCTCTGTGGCCACCACTCCGGGTATGCCCTGCAACTGTCCGTTGAGCAAATCCATCAACTGTTCGTTGTCGCGGGCGTAGAGTTTCACGAGCATGGTGTAGGGTCCGGTGGTGAAATGACATTCCACAATCTCCGGAACGTGATACAACCGCTCCACCACATCCTTATACATACTGCCTCGTTCGAGCGTTATGCCCACGTAGGTACACGTGGAATAGCCCAGGCTCTTGGGGTTCACGTCGAATCCGCTGCCCATTATCACTCCACCTTCAATCAGGTGTTGCACCCTTTGGTGTATGGCTGCGCGCGACACTCCGCACTCTGCAGCTACGTCTTTGAACGGTATTCGGGCGTTTTTAGACAGTATTCCGAGTATTTTCTTGTCAAGATTGTCTATCTTTTCCATATATACGATTTTCGTTATTAGCGCTTTAGCGCACTTTACATATTGAAAGCAAAAGTAGCAATTTCCACTGTAACAAGCAACAACAAAGCGTGTTAATTTTGCAAAATGCCGCATAATGGTTGTCAAATCGCCCCATTTTGAACAAAAGAGGCGGCAAAACAACTCAAGTCTCGGATTTGGAAAATGATAATGGAGTGAATATTTCTGCGCATGGCCTCGAAGAGGCCGCACCTCAGTAACCCCATGTGGAACGTTAGTGGAACATGGGGA
>CAVKVO010000340.1:0-2205 GCA_963659575.1 Prevotella sp. CAG:1031 | reverse complement strand
GTGGACAAGTGCCGGAACGGCACTGATGGCGTTTGTCTGCACATTGCGTCGTAAGCGCGCTTACGTAAGCAATGAGCAGACAAACGCCATCAAAAACTCGAAGAATGAGAGTTTGTCCACCACAGGGTGTTTTTACGGTTTTTGTTCCTACATCTCCCAAGGCGTAATCTGAAGCTTTAGTAAAAAGTTGTCCGCCACTCCCCCTGTTTAGGAATGGCGGACATTTCGCGTGTAAACGAGAAAAATAATCAGAAATCCTGAAACTAACTACGCCCGAGGGCGGTTTTTAGGACCCGGTCAAGGCGACTCGTGGGAAGTTCCCTTTGCGTCGGCCTGCCGTTTCCGTGATTGGCTCCGCACAGTTTCGGTGAAACATAGACTATTCCTCAATCTGCGCAGAGCCACGCCTTAGCATCACGTCACCGGCCTTTTTCAAATGCCGTCCATCCGTATTAATCATTTCATTTTCCTTGCAGTCTGTCGAGACAGTCATAAGCAAGGCCAATAAATTGGTGACGTGATACCTTACATTAAGGTGTATGTCGTATGTCTTGTCTTTCTCTTTGTGACGATGCAAAGTTCTGAATAAAAATCGGATGGTCAAAGAAAAACAAGCGGGTGGTCGAACCGTTGGATAAAAACGGTGTGTCAACCAAACAAAAACGGGGGTCAAGGCGCAAAAATGGGCGGTTTCATCGGGAAAAGCACATTTTGCGTTTTACATTTTACATTTCTTGAATTTGTTGGAAAAGCAAAAACCGGATGGCGAAAATTGTTGTTTTCACCATCCGGTTTTTTACTTTCTGCGTCTTTTTACGCAGTGACGCTTCAAAGCAAAGACTCTATCGCCTTATCCAGGTCTTCAATCTGCTCGGAACGACTTATGAGGTTGTTTTCACGGTCGATTAGGAAGTACTCCGGCAACGCCTTTACATTGTACACACTGACGTTGTGCGAATCGATTCCCTGAGGGTCGCGCACGCAAATCCAAGGCAGTGACGCCGTCTGCTGCTTCCAGTAGTGCTCGTCGCCGTTGAGTGCCACCTGATAGATTTCAAAACCCTGATCGTGGTATTTGCCATACAGTTCGCGCAGCGACAGGATGCGCGCCGGAGAGTCTTTGGTGCCGAACAGGTGGAAGTCGAGCAAAACCACCTTGCCCTTGAGCTGGCTCAGACTCCTTTGATGGCCCTTGTTGTCGTCGAGAGCGATGTCGATGAGTCCGGCAGTGACCACTTTCTTTGAGTCAATCTGCATCGGAGCAGCCTCAGCTTCGGCTATCCGCTCGTTTTTCATGCCCGACACGGCTATGTTGTGCAGGTTTTCACCCCTTACAGCTCCGGGATAGAACGTGTCCCAACTTGTGGCCACCGCCGCAAACGCACGGATGTCGTCGCGCGAGGTGCGCGGATTGAAGATGAGCCAACCGCCGCCAAGGGTCTGGAAAAGGGCAAAATAGGACGAAGCGGCCTTGGGGTCTTTGTATACGAAGCGGCTTTTCACCTCTTTCTTATATGCCTCTATCACGCCCATGATACTGTCGCCAGCTGCGGTTTCGCCTATTCCGGCGTTGTTTTGTATGGCCATCACGCGGTTTTGGAGTCCTATCTGCATGAGTGCAAGCTCTTTTATGCGCTCACATTCGTCAGACCCTTCCACCTCATAGTTTGTTGCCATCGTGGCGTAGTCGGCCTTTATCCCCACGGTTTCGGTGGAGTCTATGGCCACATTGATGATTTGTCCGCCTATGCGCAGACGGTAAAATTCGGGAGCTTCGGTGCGCTCGCCGCTGAATTTGAACGTGCCTTTGTCGTCGAGTTTGGCCGAATCGAGCTTCGTGATGCCGTCCACTCCGATGTTTTCAAAGTAAAGTGTTGAGTCCTTCGCACCAGTGATGCTGCCCTCAACGCGAAATTTTTCGCCGCCGCACGATGCCAGGCACAGTGCTGCCAACGCCACCGTGGCGGTTGTAGAGAAGTGTTTCATAAAGGGATAATTTGTCTGTTGCATTGCAAAGTTAGTGCAAATTGGGCGATAAAAAGGAATGTTGCCCATTAAATAATGGCGCGGCGGTGTTGCTAACGTTCCACAAAAACGAAGCGATAAGTTTGGCAGTGTGAGGGGAAAAATGTATTTTTGCGGCATATATACATTATATGTGTATAAGTGACGGCTCCTCAATCGTGTCTAACAAAATTCCTACGT
>CAVKVO010000339.1:0-2212 GCA_963659575.1 Prevotella sp. CAG:1031 | reverse complement strand
GCAACTTGCAACCCAGTTGCACTGATGTTGCCATATCTTTGCAAAATAAAACCACATAAACGATATGGAAAAAACAACCGACAACCACGCAAAAGGATGCCACTGCCATGAACACAATCATGGGCATGCTCATTGCCACGATCACGAACACCATCACGAGCATGGCAGTTTGAAAGGACAAATACTTCTGATAGCAGCCACTGCCGTATTGTTGGCCGTTGCTGTGGCGGTGGAACACTGTTGCAGTTTGGCCACATGGCAACTGCTTTTGGTCTATCTCGTTCCCTATTTGCTCGTTGGCCACGACACTCTGCATGAGGCAGTTGAGGGCATTTTTCATGGCGATGTGTTCAACGAACACCTGCTGATGTCCGTTGCCACCATCGGCGCACTGGCCATCGGTTTTCTGCCTGGAGCCGAAACGGAATTTCCCGAGGCTGTGTTCGTGATGCTGTTTTTTCAGGTTGGCGAAATGTTTGAGGGCTATGCCGAAGGACAGAGTCGCAAGAGCATATCCCACTTGATGGACATCCGTCCCGACACGGCCAATGTGGAGCGCGGCGGCGAGGTGGTCGTGGTGTCGCCGGAAGAGGTTGGCGTGGGCGAAACCATCGTTGTTCGTCCCGGCGAAAAAGTGCCTATCGACGGAAAGGTGGTTGAAGGCACATCGTCGCTCAACACCACGGCACTCACCGGCGAGAGCGTTCCGCGCGATGTGGCTGAGGGCGATGCGGTGATTTCGGGTTGCATCAATCTGAGTGGAGTGCTTCGCGTGCGCACCACCAAGGCGTTTGGCGAGAGCACCGTGGCCAAGATAATACAACTTGTGGAGGGAGCCGACAGCGTGAAGTCGCGCAGTGAGACATTTATTAAAAGGTTCGCGCGCGCGTATACACCTATTATAGTAGTCGCCGCGGTGCTGTTGGCCTTCGTTCCGCCGCTGTTTTCCGTCGACGATTTTGTGGTTTCCTTCTCCACATGGCTCCACCGCGCACTGATATTCCTTGTCGTTTCGTGTCCCTGCGCGCTGGTTATCAGTGTGCCGCTCACCTTTTTTGCCGGTCTCGGCGGTGCCTCACGCAGGGGTATACTCGTCAAGGGCAGTGCCTATATGGACGCTTTGGCCAATGTTGACACTGTGGTGTTCGACAAGACAGGTACGCTCACCCGCGGCGAGTTTGCCGTTGAGGCCGTCCATCCCGACGACTTCGACGCCAGCGAACTGCTGCATCTGGCCGCCCACGTGGAGCATTTTTCTACTCATCCCATAGGCGAAGCCCTGCGCGCAGCCTTTCCCGATGAGGCGTGCGACGGTTGTCGGGTGACTGATGTGGTGGAGACTGCCGGTCAGGGCATCACCGCTCATGTGGCCGGTCGCACGGTGAGTGTGGGCAACTCGAAGATGATGAACGCCCTTGGTGTGGAGTGGCGCGACTGCCACCACGTGGGTACGATAATACATGTGGCGGTGGACGGGCGCTATGCCGGTCACATCGTGATCAACGACCGCATAAAGGACGACAGTCCGAAGGCCATTGCCGACCTGAAACGCCTTGGTGTGAGCCGGACGGTGATGCTCACGGGCGACCGCAACGAGGTGGGGCGCGATGTGGCCAGCCGACTTGGCATAGACGAATGTCACACCGAACTGCTGCCCACCGACAAGGTTTCTCATGTGGAGCGGTTGCTGAAGGAGAAGGGTAGGGGCAAACGACTGGCCTTCGTGGGCGACGGTATCAACGACGCACCCGTGTTGCGCCGCGCCGATGTGGGCATAGCCATGGGAGCCTTGGGCAGTGACGCCGCCATCGAGTCGGCCGACGTGGTGCTGATGGACGACCAGCCTTCTAAAATCGCCGACGCCATCTCCATCGCTCGCCGCACCATCTCCATTGCCCGCCAAAACGTGTGGTTTGCCATAGGTGTGAAGGTGGCCATACTCGTCCTCGCCGTCGTCGGTCTCGGCACAATGTGGATGGCAGTGTTTGCCGACGTGGGCGTAACGGTGCTCGCTGTGCTCAACGCAATGAGAGCAATGCAACGTGAGTGAAGAGTGAAGAACGAAGAGTGAAGAATTCATTTGATTTTGAGCAAAGAATCGCTGCGCCCACTACGAGCACCGTCCTCGCTTTGCCCCAATCACACCCTCAAAATTACGAAAAAACTTGACGTGAAAAATGGATGCATAGGATTTGACCCAAAAATGCATAGG
>CAVKVO010000338.1:0-2230 GCA_963659575.1 Prevotella sp. CAG:1031 | reverse complement strand
TGAAGCAGTTTTTCTCATCGTCAGTGAGCGATTCGTAGATGAAATCGTTCTGCACTCCCACACGGGGATGATACAAACGGTCGTTGGAGCGGTCTTTTACGAACAATACGTCGCTAATCAGACAGTAGAGTTTCTCCTTTATATCATTGCTTTCCTCGGTGTTGTCTGCGGCAAAGGCCGCCTCCACCTTGCGCTGAGTGTCGTATTCAGGGCGCATGGCGTAGCGGTTTTCGCCGCATTTCTCCAAGTATTTCGCAGCCACACTGGCGGCATCAGCACCAAACAGACTGTCGAGTATGCCGTCGGTGATGTACGGTTGCAGATAGTCATCCTCACGGAAAGGCAGTCCGTAAGCCTCTATCTCTTCGCGAGTCATGCCCCTTGACGGCACAAACTGTCCCAGCAGACCGTGAACAGAGTGCGTGGGTATCTCCCAAATGCGGAAGAATCCGAGCACATGGTCAATGCGGTAAGCATCGAAATATTCCGCCATTTTGCGGAACCGGGCTACCCACCATGCGCAGCCGTCGGCCATCATCGCGTCCCAGTTGTACGTCGGGAAGCCCCAGTTCTGGCCCTTGTCGGAGTACGCATCGGGCGGCGCACCCGTCTGACCGTTCATGTTGAACAGTTCCGGCTGCATCCACGCGTCCACGCCGTAGCGACTTATACCAATCGGGATGTCACCTTTCAGCACCACGTGCATAGCCTGAGCATGGTCGTGCGCTGCTTTGAGCTGAGCGTCGAGCACATATTGCACATAATACCAAAAGCCCGCTGCCTTATAAGCCTTGGTGCGCGGATTGCCGAAGTCGTTTATAATGACCTCGCTCATACGGATATTTTCTGGCCAATGGTCAAACCGCGCCGTGCCGTAGGCGTCGCGCAGGTGGCAGAACGCTGCATAAGGCACGAGCCAGTGGGCGTTACGGTCAAAGAAGTCCTTAAACTGCTTGCTGCGCATGGCCGTCTGCCCCTCCTGGGCGTAGAGTTCGCGCAGATAGTCCATCTTTGCGCCAATCATGCGCTCATAGTCTATGGCCGGCAGAGCGTTTAGTTCCGTGCGCAGAGCCTCAAACCGCTTACGCGAAGCTGTGTCTTTCAGTTCCGGAAGCTGTCGGAAGTCGGCGTATTGAGGATGCAGAGCATAGATACTGATGGAGTTGTAGGGATAAGAATCCGTCCACTTGTAGTCCACGGTGGAATCGTTTACGGGCAGCAACTGCAGCACCTTTTGTCCCGTCTTGGCTATCCAGTCGACCATCATACGCAGGTCGCCGAAGTCGCCCACGCCGAAACTTCCCTCCGAGCGCAGCGAGAACACCGGAACAACCGTTCCGGCGGCACGCCACGGAGCCACGTCGAAGCGTGCTTCGGGCAGTTCGTACACCTTTGCCTCACCGCTCCCTACCTGCGGGAACAGGAGTCTTCGGTTGCCGCCGGCTTCCCAGACGTAGCCTCCGTCGCGGTCTTCGTTGAGAACCACGAACTTATATTCAAAACTGCCGGAATGAAACTTCGAAGGGTCGAGCACCACAGTCCATTCTCCGGGTTGCTGCTCCGCCATTGGCACTGCCTTCACCGCAGCCCACGCCCCCACAACAATGTCGTCGCCGAGCAGCGCGAGCCGCTGACCAGAGCGCAACTGCGGAGCGCGCACCTTGAGTATCACCGACGCTTCGCCGCCCGCATGCGCCTTGCCTTTCGGTGCCTTGCGCAAAGCCGCGCAACCGGTGTAGGCCGCGGAGTATAGGTGAGCGTTGTCGGGAACATCTATCCACGTGTCCCAAACCACATATTTCGAAGCCCTCTTGGCCGCCATTGTCAGGCGGTGAGGTTCCACAAGCCATTCGTGGCGATAGGGTTTGCCGTCGCGGGTCACACTGTAGTAGTAATCCACGCAACCGTTCTTGTCGGCCGTCCTCGTCGTTTCACACGTCCAGAACCGTCTGTCGGTCGATGTCATGCGCAGGCTTTCTGCCTCAGAAGTACCGTCTCCGGGGAAATTCACCCACAGAGCCTCACCGTCTACGGCGTAGTAATCAATGTTGAACTGTATCTTCATGGTGGTAAAGTATTAAGTTTATCAATTGTTATACAACACGATAATAACCCTCTTTGCGGGGCTTGGGCTCTTTCATCGGTCCGTCGGCATAGCCAAGCGACAGTGCGCCGACGCCCATGAGTCCTTCGGGCAATCCCCATTTGGCCATGAGAGCCTTGCCTTCGG
>CAVKVO010000337.1:0-2260 GCA_963659575.1 Prevotella sp. CAG:1031 | reverse complement strand
GCACGAATGATACGGCGAGGGCGCCGTACCTCCTATGGGCAGACAACTGCGCTAAGGGTGCAGCGAGGACGCAGCACCTACTACATTTGCAAATAAATTCTTCACTCTTCGTTCTTCACTCTTCACTTTCAGAAGCTCTTCACTAAAAAAAATAAACTATGAACAAAGACGAAATGCTTAAGAAATCCTATGTGGAGAGGGACATCAGTTGGATGTACTTCAACCACCGCATCCTGCAGGAGGCGAAGAAGGAATATGTGCCGCTACTGGAACGGCTGTCGTTTCTGGGCATATACTCCAACAACCTTGATGAGTTTTTCCGAGTGCGCATGGCATCGCTCAACCGTATGCTCGAAAATAACCAGGGGCGTGAGGCGGAACAGATGCTGAAAAAATCGCTGAAGACGATAAACAAACTCAACGAGGAATACTCGAAGGAGTATACTGAGGCGGTGGACACGGTGTTCAGGGAACTGGAGACGCACAAGATAAGGCTGCTCACCGAGACGCAACTGAACGAGGAACAGAAGTGTTTTTTGAAGAACCTGTTCTACGACAAGTTGAACGGAAGCATCAACCCGATATGGTTGTCGGAGATGGACGACCTGTCGAAGTTGTCGGACAACCGCATATATCTCATGGTGGAGAAGTGCGAGAAGGAGAGCGGCAAGCGCAAATATGCCGTGGTGAACGTGCCCGACAAGCAGTACGGCCGTTGGGTGAAGATACCGTCGAGCGAGGGTTTCGACAACATCATGTATCTCGACGACGTGGTGAGGTTCTGTCTGCCGCTGGTGTTCATCGGGTTCAAAGAGAGCACATTCAAGGCATACGCTTTCAAGTTCACCAAGGATGCGGAGATGGAGATGGACAACGACGCGGACTTCAGTACGATGGAGAAAATCGCCCTGGGAGTGAGTTCGCGCAAAAAGGGTGAGGCCGTGAGGTTGATATACGACAAGGAGATGCCGCGCGACGCGGTGAAGAAGATTCGCGACAGACTCAACACAAGGGAGTTGGACACGAGCATGGCCGGTGGCAGATACCACAACCACAAGGACCTGATGTCGTTTCCCGACTGCGGTCACACGGATCTGAAGTACGACCGTTGGGCTCCGCTGATGAAACCGGAGTTTACGAGTACGGAGAGTATACTGGAACAGATACGCCGCAGGGACAGGTTTATCCATGTGCCGTATCACAGTTTTGACGGTTACATCCGGGTGTTGCGCGAGGCGGCCATCAGGCCGGAGGTGAAGTCGATAAAGACCACACTCTACCGACTGGCAAAGGACTCGAAAGTGGTGAAAACGCTCATCACGGCTGCACGCAACGGAAAGAAGGTGACGGCGGTGGTGGAACTGCTCGCACGCTTTGACGAGGCGAGCAACATCAAGTGGAGCAAGCGCATGCAGGAGGAAGGCGTGAACGTGATATTCGGTGTGGAGGGACTGAAGATACACAGTAAGTTGCTCTACATCGAGTCGAAGAAGGGTGACATAGCTTGTGTGGGAACGGGTAACTTCCACGAGGGCAACGCGAAGATATACACCGACTACCTGATGATGACGGCACGAAAGAAGGTTGTGGCTGAGGTGGCGAAGGTGTTTGACTTCATAGACCGTCCGTTCTCGCAGGTGAGGTTCAACGAACTGCTCGTGTCGCCGAACTCGATGAAGTCGCGCATAGTGCGGATGATTGACACTGAAATAAAGAACGCGCGCGACGGACGTGAGGCGTGGATGAAGATAAAGATAAACCATATCACCGACACGGACATGGTGGCGAAGTTGTATCAGGCGTCGCAGGCGGGTGTGAAGATAGACATCGTGATACGCGGCAACTGTTCGCTGGTACCGGGTAAACCGCGGTTGAGTGAAAACATCCGTTGCGTGGGTATCATAGACCGCTATCTGGAGCACTCGCGAATACTGATTTTCGCCAACGGCGGCAGTCCTCGCTACTTCATAGGTTCGGCTGACTGGATGCCGCGCAATCTCAACAACCGAATAGAGGTGCTGGCTCCGGTGTATGACGTGGATATGCAGGCGGACCTGATGCGCACCATAGATTATGGTATGCGCGACACGGCCAACGGGCGACAAATAGACGGTAAGGGCACCGACTCGTTGCCCACGGACCAGCCGGTGTTCAGAAGCCAGGAAGAACTTTATAAGGAATACTTGGGGAGGGAAGAGTCAATTTGAGTGAAGAGTGAAGAGTGAAGAATTCATGTGCAGCCTGTAGGAGGTACGCCGCC
>CAVKVO010000336.1:0-2264 GCA_963659575.1 Prevotella sp. CAG:1031 | reverse complement strand
TGTAAGAACAGCCGAAAGCCAATAAGCCCGGTTAGTAATAAAACGTTCGCCCCAAGCTCTGAAGCCCGATTTCGCCAATTGTTTTGCTGCGGTATTAACAGGATTATCCATAGCCCAAAAACCTACAAAGTCTGAAACAGTTGTAAACCAAAAACCGTTTTCGTCAGCAAGAGGAATATACACGAAATTAGAACTTGCTGCAGTTGTAGCAGAGCCGCTACCCCACGTTGCTACCGTGATAGCCACCTCCACGCCGATAACGAGAAGCGTCCACCAAGAAGTTTTCAAAGATGAAATCTGCTTGGAGGTCATGCCGTTCATCACCTTAGTGGCGTAATCGTATGTGATGCCGTTGACGGTGACTGCCGTTGCATCGGTCGGCAAGTAGTCGGAAGCCACGATGAGGTCCTTGTACTGACTCCAGTTGGGGTCAGTGATGTAGTCGTTGTAGAGAGCAGGAAGCACGCGGATGCGGAAGTCTTCATCTACGCCATCAAAGACATGCTCACCAATAAACACCTGCGAAGGCTTGATGGCCACATAGTGGTTGGTGCCCTTGGTGTTGAGCATGAACATGTTGAGCACCTTCAGGTTGGAGCATCCTTTGAACGTTTCGTTCGGGATAATCAACGAAAAGTCGGTGATGGTGTTGTAGTTGTTTGCTACGATGTCCTCAAACTTGATCTCCTTAATGCACGTCTGGTTCTGGAAGCCACTGGCAGAGAGTGCCAATGTTTTGTAGTGGTTAGGATAAGTCTCGCCGATGTCGCTGTAGAGATTCATCACGCCGTTCTTGCTGTTGATCTTGTCGACGTTGACACCGCTGGCAAACATGTACTTCACCTTGTCGCTTTGGTTGTAAACCAATACTTGGGACGGAGAGAAGTTGCGGAAGTTGGCCTTAAACGGAGAGAGTATCGCCTCCATCTCCGTGTTGTTGTTGCTCTTATAACGCGTCTGGCCATCAGCCGAAGTGTAGTAAGAATAGATGACGCCATCCTCGGTGTAGTCCGTTGCACCGAAGTCACCCTCTTGTATCAGAGACTTATACTGTGACCAGCCGTAGGTGTCATCATTCAGGAACGCACTCACCAAGTCGCGAGGCACATAGATCTTCACGTTCTCGCATCCAGCAAACACATTCTTGCCGATGGGCAAATTCTCTGGACGCAGGTATTCCACGTGGTCATTGCCTTCATCGGAATAGAGGGCAATGTTGAACGCCGTGAGGTTCTTACAGTTGGCAAAAGCAGAGTCGCCAATCTCAATCTTGAAGGCTTGGCTGGCACGTCTGGCCGACTTGGTGATTTCCTGGAACTTGACGGTGTGGATATTATCCTTGCCCTTGAAAGAGCTGGTCCATATCTTGGTGGTGTTGTAGTCGTAGGTCTGACCGATGTCCTGATAAATCCAAAGAGTGTTCTTGCCATCGCCGTTGATGTAGCTATCGTCCGCACCAATTACGTGCACCTGATGTACATTGCCATTCTTGACCACCGAACCAGTCTTGTCGCGGTTGCGGTCGTAAGCATAGCGTGCGCCATACTCGGCATTGACATCCTCCGTACGCATGGAGGTAGTAGGCACAAGGTGACTCTTGTACTTGCTCCAAATAGAGTCGTTGCAGAACTCATCGTAGTATTCAGCATCTACATACACCTTGGCATCGGGGCAGTTGGCAAACATCTTGTCGCCTGCCGGGCGCACGTCGCTGGGACGAAGCATCACGTCGTGGTCGTCGCCGGCAAACATGCGGTAGTACATCTTCAACGCCTTGAAGTTGCTGCCAAAGGCGTAGTCGTTGATGGTCATGTTGATCCATCCGCAAGCCTTCGTGCCTGCCAGGTTGCTCACGTTGTCCCAGAAGTACAGCTCCTCTGCGCCATTGACGCTTTCTATCACCGTGTTGAAATAGTCGCTACCCGAGCTACCTATATCCACGCAAGCATAGTAAGTGCCTTTGCCTGAGGTTGACACACCCGTGATGTGGGTTTCAGTCACCGACTTGCCGTTCACGCTCACCTTTTTACCAGTCACCTCATATTGCAGGTTGCCCTCGTTGTACTTCGACTTGGTCACGCCGCCGCTCTTGTCGTAGCCACGCACAAGTCCAGAGTAGTTGCCGCTCTCAGCATGTATGGTGATGGTTCCTGTACTTTGGTCAATGTCGCAGTTGTCTATCGTCGTGCTGTTGTCGGTCATATAGCCGACAACGCCACCTACATAGTTGTTGCCCCACACGGTGGAGGGGCCAATGGTGGTGC
>CAVKVO010000335.1:0-2276 GCA_963659575.1 Prevotella sp. CAG:1031 | reverse complement strand
CGTCGCTTCGCTCCTCTGCCCTGGGCTATGTGTAGTTGCCCTTTCAGGGCGCAAAAGTGCGGACTGTTTTGCGGTGCTGAAGCTCATTATTAGCATGGCAAAATCATAGGTCTGTATATGCCACTGTGTCAGGGACTTTTGATAACTCGGCCATTTAGCCTTCGTAAGTGGGCCGTTTAGCACCCGTAAGTGGCCCATTTACGAAGGCTAAGTGGCCGAGTTATGATGCGTAAGTGGCACGGTTACGAATCGGGCATTATATGTTTGGTTGCAAAACCCTGTGCAGGCCGCCGCAAAGACGGTATGTTCTGCGAGGCGATAGGATAGGGGAGACCGCCATTAAAAGGCGGCTTGTTGGCCGTATGTTGATAAAAATATGTAACTTTGCAGAGATTTGTTGATATTTTGAAACCATTATTGAAAGCATAAATTAAGACATGGATAAAGCACAAAACAAGTACATCGCCGTGACATACAAACTGTACACGGTGGAGAACGGAGAGAAAGAATTGGTGGAAGAAGCTACAACCGACCGCCCATTCCAGTTTATAAGCGGTTTCGGCATAACGCTCGATGCCTTTGAAGCCAAGGTGGCAAGTTTGGCAAAGGACGAGACGTTCAGTTTCGAACTTACTAAGGATGAGGCTTATGGCGACGTTGATCCGGCTCACATCTTGGATCTCGACCGCGAGATGTTCTGCATCAACGGTCATTTCGACCATGAGCATATCTTCAAGGATGCCATCGTGCCCTTGCAGAATGAGGACGGCAACCACTTCTACGGCCGTGTGCTCGACCTGGACGACAAGAAGGTGAAGATGGACCTCAACCATCCCCTGGCCGGCAAGACGCTGTGCTTTGACGGAAAGGTGATTGAGAGCCGTGAAGCCACCAACGCTGAGATTGAGGGAATGGTGAACAGACTGAGTGGAGAGGGCTGCGGCTGCGGTTGCGGCGACCACGAGTGCGGATGCCATCACGACGATCACGAGTGCGGACATCACCACGATGACCATGAGTGTGGCCATCATCACGGTGAGGGATGCCATTGCAAACACTGATAAAAGCGCAGGGCTATGGGCAACACTTACGGAAAGCTGTTCACGATAACCACCTTTGGCGAGAGCCACGGCGAGGCTGTCGGCGGTGTGGTCGACGGTATGCCGGCTGGCATCGTCATAGACACTGACTTCATTCAGCGGGAACTTGACCGGAGGCGACCTGGACAGAGCAACATAACGACCAGTCGCAAGGAGCCGGACCGAGTTGAACTGCTCAGCGGTGTGTTTGAAGGCAAGTCAACCGGTTGTCCCATCGGCTTCATCGTGCGCAATACCAACCAACATTCGAGCGACTACGAGAATCTGCGCAACGTGTTCCGTCCGTCGCATGCCGACTTCACCTACACCAAGAAGTATGGTTTGCGCGACCATCGCGGCGGTGGACGCTCTTCTGCACGCGTGACAATAAGTCGTTGTGTGGCAGGTGCTTTGGCAAAACTCGCTCTACGTCAACTTGGAATATCGGTTCAGGCGTATACTTCGCAGGTGGGAAGCATCGCTCTTACGGGCGACTACCGCCGCTACGATTTGTCTCTCGCCGAATCAAACGCGGTGAGATGTCCCGATCCGGCAGTGGCCGCGGAGATGGAAAAACTGATTTGTGAGGTGAAGAGTGAGGGTGACACCATAGGCGGCATCATCACTTGTGTGGTGAAGGGATGCCCCGCAGGACTTGGCGATCCGGAGTTTGGCAAGTTGCACGCACAGCTTGGAGCCGCCATGTTGGGCATAAACGCCGTGAAAGGGTTCGAGTATGGTGAGGGATTTGCCGGCGTCACTGAGCGCGGGTCGCAGCAAAACGACCGTTTCGAGTGCGTCGACGGCAAGATAACCACTGCCACAAACCACAGCGGCGGTATACAGGGTGGCATAAGCAACGGTCAGGACATCTATTTCCGCGTGGCTTTCAAACCCGTTGCCACCATTCTTACCGAACAAACCACTGTGGACCGGGACGGAAATCCCGCACTGCTCACCGTCAAAGGCCGTCACGACCCTTGCGTACTGCCACGTGCAGTGCCCATAGTGGAGGCTATGGCTGCCATAACCATACTCGACGCCTATCTGTGCGGCAAGGCGGCAAGGTTGTAAAAAAAACAACTTGTCTGCACATTGGCTAAAAGGGCACGATGTAGGAGGTACGGTGCCCTCACCGTACTAGTCGCTCATCAGAGCGAAAGAAACACAAACGTGATATGTTGTTATGCGATAGAT
>CAVKVO010000334.1:0-2276 GCA_963659575.1 Prevotella sp. CAG:1031 | reverse complement strand
TTGCGCAGATAGTTATTTTGCTTCATTTGCGCAGATAGTCATGCAGCCTCGTTTGTGCAGTATCTGCCCATAGGAGGTACGGCGCCCTCGCCGTATCATTCGTGCGCATACAGCATTTATCCTCTGCTTCGGTACACAAGCACATCGACGCTCGATTGCGTATCTTTCGCTCTTTCGGAGCGATTGTGGATGCGGCGAGGCGCCGCACCTCCTACCGCGTCGTTTGCGCAGATAGTCATTTTGCTTCATTTGCGCAGATAGTTATTTTGCTTCATTTGCGCAGATAGTCATGCTGCCTCGTTTGCGCAGTATCTGCCCATAGGAGGTACGGCGCCCTCGCCGTATCATTCGAGCGCTGTTGGCAGTGGGCGAAGCGTCCTCGCTTTGCTTGTAGTAGGTGCTGCGTCCTCGCTGCACCCTTGGCTCAGAGACATATTTTTATTGTTCTTTCGCCCTTGCGGGCGATGGTACGGCGGGGGCGCCGTACCTCCTACTGCTTCCCAACTGCGCTAAGGGGCGCGGCGGGGACGCAGCGCCTACTACTGGCTCCATTTGCGCCAAGGGGTCGGCGAGGACGCCAACCCTCCTAAGCAGCGCCCACTACTTGCTTTCTTCCCCGTCGTTTCCCTGTTTCCTATATTGCGTTGGCGTCATGCCGAAGGTGGTTCTGAACAGGCGGGTGAAGTATACCGGGTCGTTGAATCCCGTTTTGTAAGCTATTTCCGCCACGGTTGTGTCGGTCTTTTCCAGCATCATCTTAGCCTTTTTCAGTCGGAAGTCGGACACCAGTTCCTTGGGCGACAGACCTGTGAGCGACTTCAGTTCGTTGTAATACGACGTGCGACTCATCTTCGACACCGCCACAAGATTCTCAATCTTCAGCGATGAGTCGGAATAGTGCTCCTCCAGCCAATCCAGTTGGCTCTTCACGAAGTCGTAGTCAGCCTTTTGTGTAAAAGCAATCTCCTGCGGTCCTATCTTCAACACCCTCATCTTGGCCAACCGCGCCAACCGCTTTTGCCGCACGTGGAGCAACAATATAGCCGTAAGTACTATCAGTACGATGTATATCCACACCGCTCTGGCCGAAAGGAGGAAGTGAGGCGGCACCTTTATCACCACCACGCACTGTTCGCCGGAGTCGGGCGATTCGAGCATATACGCCCTTATGCGCAGCGTGTAGGTGCCGGCAGACAGTCCGCTATATGCCGCAGTGCGGGTGTCGTCGGCATCGTGCCACGTATTGTCGTGGCCTTCAAGAAGGTATTGGTAGTGTACTCTCTGCTGCAACTTATGGTTGAGCGAGGCGAAACAGAACTCCACCGACGAACCGTGATGGGGCAACGAGATGGTTGCGCTGCCGGGTTTGCCGTGGTTGTTGGCGGCAGTGCAGTGCAAAGGCGTGCGCTTGCCGTCCAAAAAGAAATCGGTTATGGTGAGTCGCAGACCGCTTTTGGCCTGACTGCCAATGCGTTTTCTGTCTACAATGTAATATCCATTGATGGTGCCGAACAGCAGTTTGCCGTCGGGAAGAGCCACTGCGCAGCCCTCAGAGCACGACGTGTCGTCCACACCGTCCTGCACTCCGAAACTGCTCACTATGCCTTTGCGCGTGTCAAACGAGCAGATGTTGTGGTCAGTGGCAAACCACACGTTGCCGTAGCGGTCGAACGTGATGCTCTTCACCTCATCCGACGGTGTTCCAGTCTTTGTTTTTAGTGTCTCAAACCGCCATTTGCCGTCGCCACTGCGCCCTGTGCAGCGACTGATGCCGCCTCCGTTGGTGCCTATCCACACCGTGCCGTCGGGCGCACAGGCCAGACACACCACGTCGGGGCTTTTCAGACCGTTGGCTCCGGCGTACATGCCCGAAGCCTTCTTTACCTTTACCACACCGTTGCGACAGCTCATCACGAGCAGACCGTCGGTTGTGCCTACCCAGATGTTGCCCTCCTTGTCCTTCGTCAGCGTTCTTGTCTTCATGTAGGCTCCCTGAGGATAGTGACGCAAGGCGTTTTGGGCGTTGAGAAACACCGCCTTGCCGTCACGTCTTCGGGCGAGAATATTTACTCCTCCACCGTATGTGGCCACCCAGATGTTGCCTTCGTCGTCAGCCACGGTGCAATACACATTGTCTGAACTGATGCTCCGCGAGTCTTCCTTAGAGTGACGATACCGCACGAAGGAATATCCGTCGCCGTTGCGCACCATCTTCAAGAGACCGTTTCCCTTGGTACTTATCCAGTAGTTGCCCTCCCTGTCCTGACTGATGCCAT
>CAVKVO010000333.1:0-2283 GCA_963659575.1 Prevotella sp. CAG:1031 | reverse complement strand
TTGCCAAACCTGCCCCCGTTGGCATAATCCTTGCCAACGAAGGGTTGAAAGAAGATATTGCTATTCATTGCTCCGAATCGTTTCTCTCATCCATACTTTTCCACACCTTTCGATAGAATATCTTTTTCAGACTGAATAAGTTTCCAAACGGGAAACCAAGACTAAAACCTGATGGGTAAGTATGCATACTGCCACACTTCGGACATTTCACAGGAGCGGTATATGCGGTTGCGCACCACTCACAGTCCATTCCAACGAATTTGTTACCGCAATCATCGCAGGTAAACTTACAAAAACCTCTAAGCATAAGCAATTATTTTTTGTTTGTTATTCATCGATTATTCTTCACGACTCCCAAACGACGAGAGCTTCATTAGATAGAAGATAGCGTCAACCACACAGCCTATACACGAGCCAACTGTAGCTATCCACCAAGTGACGTTGTAACCGGCAGTATGGTTCGTGGACTTAAAAAGGACATCGCCGTCAAAGAGATGTCTCACCAAATTGGGCAGGAAGAATATGCCATGCCCCAAACCGCCAAACCAGCCATACAACTCGCCAGCGTTGATGTTGACAAACAAAATGGCTGCCAACAACGCCACTATCGGTCGCCAGGGCAAGAACATCGTGGCCAAGACGATACACCCTGAAAGATTATTTGATTTTCCCATGGTATTCCCTCCATTCCTCAAACTCCTTGTCCGCCGACTTCCCGAGGTCAGGATACCTCTTGTTGTATCTTACCTCGGTTGAAGTAATTGGCTCCTTGAGGTAATCCTTTGTGGAATCCTTCTGCACGTCATAGCGCAATGTGTTCACAAGTTCAAGATACTTGTATTTCCTGTCCTTCACATACCGCTGCATCCACTCCCGTCCGCCGCTGACGGCGTTCATATAATAATACCGGGTCTGGGCCCAAGCCAACCTGTTTGGTTGGGCTTTGCCATGAATGAAATCGCGATAGACGGAGACGTTGATGTGCGTCACCCAACACACCATGAGCGAATCGCCGTCGGCCAGCAGTGTCAAGTCCTGCAGCATGCGTTGCATCGTCATCTTTTCCGACTTCCGCCAGGCTACCCTCCTGCAGTTATATACCTCCTCGTCAGCTTCCAGCGCCCTCTTTTGCCAACTGCTATTCGGGCTGACGAAGAAACCGTAAACAAACACTGCCGCCAGCACTGCCGCTACGACCAATGCCACCTTACACACTCTTTTCTTGATGTTCTTTTCCATCGTTACACTATCTTATATCGTTATACTTTTCGATTTCGTTTGCAAAATAACCATATAGATGTGTCAAATAGTGTCAGAGCATCAAGAAAAATGTCGTGTCGCAGTGTTATTTGTTTCCAAAACCAAGCAAGGAGAGCATCGTGAGCGCATATCGTTTACCCAACATTCGGTAACCTTCCGCGGTGAAGTGCAAACCGTCGCCACGCTGTGGGCAGCCTTTCGACGATATGACATGAGCGGTGGGTATGGTCTTCGCGATACTGTCTATGATGGCTATGTGCGCCCAACAACTGCCTCCCTGGTCTTTTTGCACCGTTTCGCCCACGAGCAACGGCACCTCTTCCGCCTTCAGTCCCAAGTCGTTGAGCATATCCTCATACACCGTCTTCACACGGTTCGGCCAGTTAGGGTCACCGTTGTTGCTTTCACCCTGGTGTATCAGTATGCCTTTTATCTCCCCTTGCCGTTGGGCTTTCTTCGCAAGAGCCACCAGTCGGGCATAAGGATTGCCGTCATATCCCTTAGCAAAACTCTTCATCCAGTCGGGTTGCGCCTTGAGATAATCCTTGCAGGTGCGTTTGTCGAAGAGGTCGATGCCGGCACCGCCCACAGCCACAGTGATAGTTCCCACACGTATGCTGTCGGGCAGAGAGTCCACCATGGTCCTGCCGAAATAGTCCACCGGCGAAAGTCCAGTGTTAGGTCGCGCCTGCGGCGGTACGGCCGTGTGCCACTCACCTTTCTTCCACCCCAAGCGTTCGTCGTCCACGGCATACATCGCCACAAACCGCGGACTCACTCCCGTGCGGTCCTGGTCTTCAATGGCGGCATTCCCCTCCATGTTCGACTGTCCGAAACACAAGTAAATATGGAAATTCGGGTCTACAACTTGCGCCTGCGCCGGACTTGCTGTCAACAGTCCAACTGCGCCTATCAATCCCACAACTGTTTGTTTCAATGTCATGCAACTTATTTTTGAAGGTGGGTTCTATAAATTAGCTTTGTCGGATTTTGAGACTATTTTCAAGGGCATATCGTCAGCGA
>CAVKVO010000332.1:0-2289 GCA_963659575.1 Prevotella sp. CAG:1031 | reverse complement strand
ACATTACCACCATTGCCCAAAGAACAAATAATGGTTCTTCCTTTATTGTGTATGGAAGCAATGAGTATGTGGCTGGCGACGTTATCTACGCCACAGTATACGAGGGCAGCAGCATTGCAACTCTGACGACAGACAATGTTCAGCTCTATACCGTCACCACAACCAACGCTGACACCTATCCTATCACAGAGGCTTCTGTACTTCACGCACTGAGCCAAACAGCCGGTACGGATACGAAAGTGAAAGCAGAGAAGGTTGGTGACAGCAACAGTGGTATAACCGCAACCAACTTGACCAAGGAGATTCCGACGGAGGATGGAAAGACAATCAAGCTTACTGAAAACGACAGCGACAATAAAGCTCTTAAGTGGACTGCCGAGGCTGGTAAGGTATATGCTGTAGTATATACCAAGACTGGAGAAAACGACACCAAGACATATACCTGCAAGATTGTGCGCATAGGTACCACACAAGCAACTCAAGCGACTGGCGAGAACATGGTGTGGAAGAATCTACAATGAGCAATTAAATGTTTTTCTAAACATATTTTTTAATGTTGAAGGCCCCTTGGTGCGTGAGCATCGGGGGCTTTTTTAATGGCCTTTCGGAATTTGCCAACGAAGGAAAGAAGAATGGAAGTAGGGGAATCTTCTCAAGTTTTTTAGTACTCCTTGTGTATGGATACTCGTGACACTCAACATGATTTGTTCGAAAAACTTTGGCAGTTTCGTCCGTAATGCCTAATTTTACACTCGCTATCAGTCTTTTGGGTGTCGGCAAGTGATTGCCGGACAAGAATGATACATTTTATTTGGCCGGCGTGAGCCGTCGATTGTTACGCAACTACTAACTTATTAATATCAACAAAAAATGAAGAAAATCTTTATGGCCGTAGCCTTGTGGGCGACGTTGTGTCCTACTTTTGCGCAGATGGACATGACCTTTGCCGGCATCAGCGACGTTACGACCAAGCAACTGTCCACAGGATGCACTCTCGTTGAGTTTCCCGTGGGCACAGACCTGTCTGCCGTCATGGCAAAAGCCACATTCACAGTGGACGGCACCGCAGTTGAGGCGAACCAGATTGTGCCCAACCCCTCCACCTTGTCGCTCACCGACGGGCAGGAGGTGACACTGCTCTACAAGGGCAAAGGCTACGGTTTCAAGTTTTCCGAAGGCAAGTATTTCACGGCGGTGTTCCTGTCCGACCCTCACATTGAGCATGACGGTCACGACGCTACGACCGTTGCCAACATGCAGAAGTATGTGGCGAACATTGTGAGCATGGGCAAATCGGGCGGCGCAGCGTTCAGTTTCGACGCCTTTCCCGGCTATGTACCCTCGTGCGACATAGCCTTTTCCACCGGCGACATGGACGCCGACTCCAAGACAGACGACAACGACTTCAACACAGCCCACGCGGGATTTGCCACAGCGGGCATACCCTTTGTCACCATGTGTGGCAACCACGACCTCGTGCCCGACTATTGGACTGGCGAAAATCCCGACAAGGGACTGACATACGGTTCAAGTGGAGGTTCGGCAGCCAACGACGCGGCTCTGAGCACTGTGGAAAGTTACCGCAAAGCCTTGGCCAACTATGGCATAAGCGACGTTGAGACCATCAACGACGGCACAGGACACACGCAGTTTGATCCTTTTTCGTTCACTTTCAACGGCGTCCGCTTCTATGTCGGTCAGACCTACTGGTTTCAGAAACCATACAAGAAATCGGGAATACTCAGTTTCACCTATTACGCTCCCGACGGTGTGATTTCCGCACTGGAGTCTTTCGTAGGAAAGCACACCGACGAGGCTTCGGTGTGGATGCAGCACTATCCGTTTTTGGCAGGAAGCGACTGCGACCGCTGGTGGCTTGACCAGAACGACGTGGGTAAATACATAAAGACGGACGATGATTCTGACTACGGAACCGATAAAGATGTGGCTGTCTATACGGATGCTTCTGCCAAGGAAGTAGCTGCGGCGAAGAAGGACAAGTTGGCGGAAATCATCAACAAGACGAAGAATCCCGTGCATTTCTCGGGTCACACCCACACGTTTTCGGTCAACACCTATGGCGGCATCAAAGACTATACCACCGCTGCTTCGGGCTATACAGCTGGTGCAGCCTACATCGTGCTGATGAAAGGTGGCAAAGGTGTGGTGGAAGTGAAGCAGGTGCAGTTCAATCCCGAGGTGATGACGAGCGTCAGTAGCCAGGAACAGACGATATACCCCACAGACGACAACGCTGTGGCAGTGCAACTAAAGAGTGCTCTCCAGAAG
>CAVKVO010000331.1:0-2300 GCA_963659575.1 Prevotella sp. CAG:1031 | reverse complement strand
ATTTCTTTTCCGTCTTTGTCAAACACACGGTATATGAGAGTGTTCGCGCCAGAGCCGTCGCTGATGGCACGAGTGGAGACTGCTGCGTCGGCAGTTACGTTGAATGTCACCTGGACGTCATTGTCCGTTGTCGCTGTTGTTGACTCAAGAACGTCGCTTGAGCACGATGTGGCGAGCACCATTGCAGATGCCGCGACCACCCCAAAGAAAAAGTTTCTTTTCATAACTCTTTGATTTTGAATGATTAATAATACGTATATGTTGTAATCTATATCGAGTGATGCCAGACGTGCCTGCGCAAGCCGACAAATCCACTTTTCAATAAAGTATGTTGAAATCGCCGCTGTATTTCGGATCTATGCCCACACCGCCAGTGGCCTCCTGCGTCAAGAACTGCCCCCGCACAATGGTGTGTTGGCTTCGCTTCAGCGGCACGTTCACCGGATCGCTCACCGAGATGAGACTGCCTGCGGAGTCATATATGCCCAGTTGCACGGTGACGGCAGACTCCTGGTGGTTGACAAACACATAGTCGAACCCTACGGAAGCCTCATCCTCGCTCAACTGCATCACACGTCCGCGGAACGTCACTCCCGTTTTGGAGTCCACCGGGCGGTCGGTAAACATGTTGTAGGTGCAGGGCATATAACCCTTATAGATGAACACAAACTGAAACTCATCGAGACTTATTCCGCGCGAGGCTGCGCCCTTGGAGCCCTGCCTTGCTCGGCTCTCCGCCGCCTGCGACTGCTGTTCCATGAACTTGCGCAGGTCGTTGGCCACAAACTCAAACTTCGCCAACGGCCGCTCCATGTCCACCTGCACGTCCACAGCCTCCTGCTCGTCCTCGCTGGCAGTGATGTTCACCGCTGCCGTTCCGCGGAAAGCGTCGCGATAGTCGGTGCTGCCCGTATACGCATCGGTGAGGGTTATGCCGCTGAAGTCCGTGGCGGTGTAGAACGGCACCGCGCCTTCCGCATTGTCGGTGAGGTCTGCCCACGCCATCACCGTGTATTCTCCCACCGGAGCGGCGATGTTCATGTCGAAGTCATAGCCCTGCGCAAGGTCGTGCACGGCGGTGTACTCCTTATATATAGTAGATGTGTTGCCGTTGATGTCCTTGGGATAGAAGCGCACGATGCACCTCATCTTGCCCTCCGTGCGCACGGGCGAATAGTCAATGCGCGTTTCTGGGCCGCGCGACACATAGTAGTCGGTCTGCGTCATGTCCGTGTTGAAGTGCAGATGGAGCACGGCAGCGGTGTGCGTAGGCACAGACGGAAACTCATGCACGTCGCACGAAGTCATGCCGACGAGCGTTGTCGCAAGCAGAAGCGTCACGCAGACCACGGTCCGCACAGTGCGCATTATGTCAGTCATGCTGTTGCCCATACCACTATCTCCCCCTCTTCAAATCAAACCGATAGCACAGCGACACCGACAAATGGTCGAGGCACACCCTCGCCTCCTTTGTCGTGCTGGCGCGCAATCCGTTGGGTTGGTTGTAGAACTTGTCGTAGTGCAGACTGTACACTCCGGCACCTATGCATCCCTCCAGCATCCATCGTCCGTTGCGGCTTATAGGCATACGGTAGCCTCCCGATATGCCCACACCTATGGCAGGACATTCTCCGTCGTGGTCCTGTGTGCGGTATTCGCCATTGGATGCGAAGTTGTAGCTTGCTATACCTATGTGAGCGCCGACGAACATACCCTTGTTGTTTGATGCGTCGAGCCAGTATCTGATGGATGGGTAGGCAGAGAGCACGCGATATTTGGTGCGCACACGGAAGAAATCCCATGTGGAACAGTTCACGTTCAGAGCTACCGACAGGTGCGGTTTGATGCTCGTTTCCACCTCAACGTTGGTGATGAGCAATGCCCAAGCCACGGCGTTGGTCTTCACATACAGAGGCCAAGTCCGCTTTTCGTCCGTCATGTCAGCGGTTTTTGCGTCCGCAACGGGAGCGTAAACGCCTCCGTCATAACCCTTTTCGCTCTGCACGACACTTGCCGAGACACCGTTTTCCGGTGTCTTACCATCCTGGGCGTACATGCCGATGTGTGCATATACCAAAGCGCACAACATAAAAGGCAAACGTTTAAGGACTTGTGGGAATTTGTATTTTCCTATATCTATACTCATCAAGCAAGTACTTCAATCAGTTCATTGGGCGCAAAGCTAAGTAAAAAGGGTGACAGTTCACCCCCCCGTATTGCTAAACTATGTTAACAGACTGCATTTTCTTCGTTTTTAGCCTCTAAAACTATGTTTATCGGCGTGTTAGAGTGTGAAAAAT
>CAVKVO010000330.1:0-2325 GCA_963659575.1 Prevotella sp. CAG:1031 | reverse complement strand
CAGCACCAATCACGTGCACCTGGTGTGAACCGTACGTCGTGCCGTTGTCCACCTTGACAACAGTTCCAGTCTTGTCGCGGTTGCGGTCGTAGGCATAGCGTGCGCCGTATTCTGCGTTCACATCCTCCTTGCGCATGGATGTGGTAGGCACAAGGTGCTTCTTGTACTTGCCCCAGATGGAGTCGTTGCAGAACTCCTCGTAGTATTCAGCGTCCACATACACCTTGGCGTCGGGACAGTTGCCGAACATATTTTCGCCTGCCGGGCGCACGTCGCTCGGGCGGAGCATCACGTCGTGGTCGTCGCCGGCAAACATGCGGTACATCATCTTCAGACTCTTGAAGTTGGAGTCGAAGGCATAGTCGGCAATCTTCATGTTGATCCATCCGCAAGCCTCCGTACCGGCGATGTTGCTGCAGTTGTCCCAGAAGTAGAGTTCCTCTACACCCTTGGCGTCTTCTATCTCGGTGGTGAAATACTTATATTTCGTACCGATGTCCACGATAGCGTAGTATGTACCCTGATTCTTGGTTGAAACAGCCGTGATGTGGGCTTCCTTAGCGGTTTTGCCACCTTCCACGGTTATCGTCTTGCCCGTAAGCTCATACTGCAGATTGCCTTCGATATATCTCGACTTGTCTTCGGTGCCGCTCTTGTCGTAGCCGCGCACCTTGCCGCTGTAGTTGCCAGCCTCTGCGTGTACGGTTATCTCCCCGTTGCTTTCGTCGGCAAAACAGTTGTCGATAAGCGTTTCTGTGTCGGTCATATAGCCCACAACGCCGCCCACGTAGTTGTTACCCCAAACGGTGGAAGGACCTATGGTGATGCATCGATACAACTTCGCACCTGAGTCCATATAGCCGGCAATACCGCCGATGCGTTGCTCGTGTGCTTTTATAATGCCTTGGAACGAACAGTCGCGCACCTCTGCACTCATGTCAACCTTACCCACGATGCCGCCCACGTTGTCGGGCGTGCCTGAGGATTGGTCGCGTGCAATTTCTCCGTTGGTCACATGGCAGTTCTCTATGTAACCGTTCTTGGTTTTATCGTCGGGATTTTGCGTAAGGAAACCCGCAATCAGTCCCTGGTAATCATTGTCGAGCGCATTGACCCAAGGGCGGTTGAGGTTGATGTTCTTAATGGCACCGTCCTTCACATAGCCGAACATTCCGGCGTATTTCTGGCTATATATCACAAGACTGTCGATGGTATACTCCTGTCCGTCGTACTCACCGGCAAAGGGTTTGCTTTCCGTTCCTATCGGGTGCAGATAGCCCTTGTTGTTCATGTTGATGTTGCACATCTGCCGGGCTTTGATGCCAGTGCTGCCACCGTTCACCTTCGAGGAGAACCATTGCAGTTGCTCCGGAGTGTATATCTCGTAGTAGCTGTCAAACATTCCCGGCTCTGCCATCATGGAGTCCTTTCCGCAGATGGTGTCGCACGCACCTGAGGTGGCGTTGTAGAGAACGGAATCGGCCACGGAGCAGTCCACAATGGCGTTGTCGCGGCTGCGGTTCAGTAGCCAACCGGTGATACCGCCCACCTTGTTGATACCCACCACAGCAGAACGGCCGTTGTCATAGTTCTTGAAATGGCAGTTCTTCACCAGACCGCAGGTTACTGCGCCTGCAATACCACCCACATATGTACCGTCGGTGCGCACGTATCCGTCGGCGGTACAGTCTTTCGCCGTAGATTCGCGCAGTTCGCCCACGATACCGCCCACACAGTTTATTTCCGTGCAGTTGTTATACTGGTTGATGGCGTAGATGATGTCGGTAAGCTGCGAATGGCAGTTATCAATCACCGTTCCAGCCGTGGCAATACCGCAGATGGAACCGATACCATACTGAATGGAGGACATCTTGTCGTCGCGCGATGCTTTCATCTTCGCGCCTTTCACTATCACGTTGCGGATGACGGCACCTTCTGTTACGCCGAACAGTCCGCTCGCTATCGTCTTGCGCAGCACGATGCCCGTGACGGTGTGGTTCTGACCGTTGAACTTGCCTTTGTAGTAGACATTGGTCTTGCCGTTTTCGTCCCAAAGGCCGATAGGCGTCCAATAGTCAGCTCCGAGCGTAGACACGTCGATGTCTGCCGTGAGCACAGCGTTGATGGTGTTGCTACCAGAGTTCACTTTGTCGGCATACCACTTGAGTTGCGCGGCAGAGGAAATCTCATAGTAACTGCTGTCGTTGAGCGTAGGGTCGCTGTCGGCTGATGCCGGCAGACACATGCTCACGAGTAGCGACATAAACGCTAATAGCCTGACAGCATGCGTGTCGAGGCTACTGAATAGCTTTAATACCTTGTTAC
>CAVKVO010000329.1:0-2337 GCA_963659575.1 Prevotella sp. CAG:1031 | reverse complement strand
CAACATGTTCGCCAACTGTCCCAACGCCAAGGTCTACGTGGACGCGGAATACTACGATGAGTTCCTCGCAGACCCGAGATGGAGCAAGTACAAGAAACACATTGTCCCCACCACATCCATGCGCAGTGCGGAGTTGACAGAGGACGACACCTACTATGCCTACGACCGAAACCGCGACAAGACAGCATCCTACAAGACCACCAACCCCGACGGCAAGCATACCGTCTATCAGCTCCACGTAGTGGGCGCCAAGGACGACGTGCAGGATCTGAGGATATACAAGGACATAGGCCAGGACTACGACTACAACACCAACAAGATTTGGACGGGTGCTTTCCGCGGCCGCAGCAACCTGAAGACTGTGAAGTTCTCGGAAATCATCGAGGCCGCGTACCACACCTACGGCCCGTTGCAGATAACCCTCGGCGACTCATGCTTCGCCAACTGTGCCAACCTGGGCGCTTTCGAGGTAGTGCTCTACTCCAACGAGGGCAATGACCACATAGAGTACATCTACCCCAAGGAAATGCCTATCGGAAAGGGCGTGTTTGACAACTGTCCCAACGTCAAGGTTTATGTGCCACGCGAACTTGTGAACGAGTTCAAGAACGACAAGGAGTATGGCTGGGCAGCCTATCAGGACATCATCTATCCCGCTGACTTCGGCAACAACGACTTCGACTGCAAGGGTGTCTGGTACTCATACTATACCTCCGCCGACGGGCAGACACGCTATACCAACAGCGACAACGAGACGATGGAAGGCAAGCTGTCTTCATGGAAAGCAGACTATCGCAACTTCTCACCATCAAAGATTCTGGAGTATGGCAACAGCAACAAGATAAGCTATGTCTACGCCAACTCCATCAAGCCATCAGAAATCACCAAGAACAATGGCGAGGTGCGCCTCTACTGCGACATAGGCGGCTTCTACGACTACAAGACGCTTGCCATCTCCGGCAACGGTTTCCAACGCCAAGACTGCATCAAGAGCATTATCTTCGAGGACTGCTACAGCGACCGTGGCAACGCCAAGACAGGTCTCTCCATGGTAATCCCCGACAGGGCGTTCGAGGGCTGCAAGAACCTCACCGAATTCAACATGTTCTACTATGTGACAGAAGGCACGAACCACTACGTGGCCATCAAGCCATCGCAGATATTCATCGGCGAGCACGTGTTCGACGGCGTGAGCAGCGACTTCCGCATCTGCGTGCATCCGTCTCTCTACAACGACTTTATTTCCGACCCCAACTGGAGCCAGTACAAAGACCTCATCGTAGCATCCGACTACCTGCCTAACGACGTCCCGGCAATCACTCGCAACGGTGTGACCTATGACTACGCAACCAAGGTGATGAACGGAGTAACCACCAAGCAAATTTCAAGCCTGAAGATTTCATGGTGGACGGTTCTCGTCTTAGGTGTGAAGGCGGCATTTGCCGCTTGGACGTTTGGCACTACTGAAGTGGCAACCGACATGCTCCAAATTGGAGTTTCTCTTGCAGCGAGTCGATTCACCGAATTGCTAAGTTATGTGTATGAAAAAGATTCATATAAATTGGGACTGTCTTCATATGAAGAACCGACTTTGTATGATATAACCAAGAAATTTGGTTTTAGTTCCTTAGCAGATTATTTCATCAGCCCTGAAACATGGCTCAAGGCAATGATTTCCTCATCCGCCGTCAGTTTGGATGCGGCAGCTATGGTAGGCACCAAGAAGACGGGTGCTTTGCTAGACAACAGCACCGCCATCAACTACGTATGCAACCGCATCAAAAAGAACTTCACCCGTCCGTCCACATGGTCGTCATCGGGTGGCGGCTATGTATTTAACACGGAGCAGATAGATAACGTGAGCCACATGTACGTCAAGAAGGTGGAGGACCGCGACGTGGCCATCATCTACAACGATTGCGGAGAAAATTTATCCGACTTCCAAACCGTGGCCTTGGCCTACGATGCCTTCCACAACAAGAAATTGCTTGAGGAGGTGAAGTTCCAGGAGCGCTATGGCGACGGCTCGCGCTCTATAGCCAGCGGTCTCACCTTGGCACTTCCCGACTCTATGTTCAGCGGCTGCACCAAGCTCAAGACACTGAACCTCGTAAACTGGAGTTCCGGAGCCGAGAGCGCCAACCACTGCTACAAGGCACTCACACCCGACAACTTCATCCTCATGGGCGACATCTTCGCCGGTATGGACAGCAACGCACGCGCCAACGTGAAGATCAAGGTGGGCAAGGAAGTGCTGCAGGAATTCCTCGACGACGAGTACTGGTCAAAATACAAGGACATGTTCGAGGGCGTAGATGTGCGCATCGTGCGCAAGCA
>CAVKVO010000328.1:0-2339 GCA_963659575.1 Prevotella sp. CAG:1031 | reverse complement strand
ATGAAACAGACAGACAAGTATAAGGCACTGGCAGCACTCGTGAGAGCCTTCTTTGAGGGATTTATGTCGGGCGTGCTCGATGCCTACGACGTTGAACGGAGGGAAAAGAGCAACCCGAAAACGGTGAAACAGGCCATGCTCAACCACTACGAGAGCATCGCCCCGGCGTTTCACGACCTGCTGTTCTACCCCATTGCCACAATGAATTTCGACCTCAAGACGATAACCGAACGAGTGCAGCAGTTGCGCGGCAGCAACCCTACGCCGGAGCTTCTGCTGCAGACGGCTTGTGCAGACGAGGCGATGCACCAGGCTGTGGTGGCCGAATACCGCCGCAACTTCAGCCATCTGCTCAACGGTCGGCTCGCCACAGAGCAGGAGCACTTTGACAACTACACCCGCAACGGCGGTGAACCAGCCACGGTGGACACGCAAATGGCACTGCACGAGGTGGCCAAGACGGCTATGAGGGCATACTTCAGGGGACTGAAATGCGGCGAAAACGGCTACAGTAGGTTCCAGCAAGTGTCCACAATACTGCTGCTGATCAACTCGGCAAACTCGCTTATCAACGACACGCCGATAGGAAACATCGCCTCGCAGGCGCAACACATCAACGAGGTGTATCTCAAAGCGTGCGGTTCGGCGAAAAACGTGGATACTGTGAACAAGGCTTCGAGCGAGGCTATCAAGGAATTTGTCCAGCAGTATAAAGAAGAAATCGACAAGCCGAAAGGGTAAAACACTCCTCAATATACTACTGAAAACAAACGACTACTGCGCAACAAACAACCTATTTATACACAACAAACAACTACTACAAACAAATGAAAAAGCTGATTTCTATTGCCCTGCTGGCCGCCTTTGCGCTGTCGGCTGCGGCACAATTCTCCAAGCCACGGCGCAACTATGTGGAGTGGCTCGTAACGGTTGACCGCCAGGACCGCATCTATCAAACTGGCGAAAAGGCCACCCTCACGGTGCAAGCCACCATGGGCGGACTGGCCCTGGACGGAGTGACGCTGCACTACTCCACCGGCGACGACATGTTTCTGCCCGACGCAGCCGCCGACTCCACCGTGTTTCGCAACGGCAAGGCCACCATCGACCTCGGCACACGCACCCAACCGGGATTCCGCGCCTGCGACCTGCACTTCACCGTTGGCGAAAAGACCTATAAGGACTTGGTGAAAGTGGCCTACAATCCCACCGCCATACAGTCGTTCACCGCCGTGCCCAAGGACTTCGACCGCTTCTGGCGCAAGGCTCTCGCCGAGGCTCGCAAGGTGGATTTGGCTCCCGAGGTGACTCCCCTGCCGCAGTATTCCACCGACAAGGTTGAGGTTTCGCTCGTGAAACTCACCGTTGGTCCCGACGGACGCAACATGTACGGCTATCTCACCCGGCCGCGCGACGGCAAGAAGCATCCCGTTTTGTTCTGTCCTCCAGGTGCCGGTTCGGCCAAAATCAGTCCTACCACGTATTACAGCGAGCGCGGTTTCATCTATCTCAACATCAACATCCACAGCGGATGCAACCCCGAACTGGACGACAAGGCCTACGCCGAAGCGCGCAAGATAGCCGACGGCTACAACCGCCGGGGCATCGCCGACAAGCAAACGTTCTACTACCGCAGCGTTTATGCCGGATGTGCACGCTGCATAGACTATCTTTGCAGTCTCAACGACTGGGACGGCACCAACGTGGGCGTCACCGGTGGCAGTCAAGGCGGCGCTCTGACCATTGTGACCGCCGCACTCAACCCCAAAGTGTCCTTTTGCGCACCCTTCTACCCTGCCCTTTGCGACCTGCTCGGCTTCAAGAACGGACGCGCAGGAGGTTGGCCAAAGTATTTTCAAACGGGCAACGAGGCTGACGGAGCCGCCGAGACACTGCCCTACTACGACGTGGTAAACTTCGCAAGGCTGCTGAAGTGCCCGGTGTTCTTCTCGTTCGGCTACAACGACGACACCTGTTCGCCCACATCAACCTACGCCGCCTACAACGCCATCACCGCTCCCAAGACTCTGTCCGTCACGCCCTCAAGCGGCCACTGGCGTTTCGCCGAGACCAACAGCGAGTCGATGGAGTGGATGAAGAGACAAGTGAAATGAGAAGATGCGGACGGTTAACACTTGATATGCACTCTTCGAACGGTGTATATATATCATTCGTACGATGTGTATATGCCATTCGAACAACGTATATATGTCACCTGAACAACGCAAATTCTGCGAAATGCGCACTAAATTGCACCTTTTTCGTTCTTTTGTGAACAAATAACACGGTAAAACGGACGATATAACAGTATTAATCCCACATTTATGCGTATCTTTGCA
>CAVKVO010000327.1:0-2340 GCA_963659575.1 Prevotella sp. CAG:1031 | reverse complement strand
ACGGCAACGGGTATTACCGCATACAGAATGTGGTGACTGAAAGGTATATGTCGCTGAGCGACAACCACAGCACGGGAGTGGACATCACGTCAACCACGGTAGATGCAGGAGCCTTGGTGACAAGACGCGACGTAGATGTGGTGACAACCGACCCCGGCACTATATTCTACATTCAGAACGTGTCGGGCAATGAATACAACATCAGTGCGCAGGGAGCCAATCTCTACGACATGATACACTACTACATCAAGCTCACCGCACTCACCGACGGCACCTACCGTGCCTGGCAGGAAGACCGCGGACAGGTGTTGTTTCTGAGCGACCGCAACAGATACCCGAACGACGAACAGAGCTATGTGGACACGAAGACTTCGGAAACGCAGCGCTGGTATATCAAACCGGTGAACACCACCGACAACTATCTCGGAGTGAAGCCAATGTTTGAGCGCAACGGCAAATACTACACCACATTCTACGCCGACTTTGCGTTCAGCTTTGCCTCAACGGGTATGCGCGCGTTCTATATAAACAAGATACAGGGCAACGGCACGGCCACATACAAGTATATCGAAGGCACTGTGCCCGCCAAGACTCCTGTCATCATAGAGTGCTCATCGGCCACACCTGCCGACAACAAGTTACAGGTGGAAGCCACATCGCCAGCGGCCATCACCGACAATCTGCTCACGGGAGTGTATTTCGGCATGGGCGTGAGGTCGTCTGACCACTTCAACTGCACTGCGTTTGACGCAAGCACCATGCGTGTGCTTGGTCTTGCCGCCGACGGCAGTTTGGCCATAAACAACGCCGACACGTATATGGCCGACATAATGACTAAGGTGGGAGAAAACTACGACTACACTTATCCTACAATCAAGGCCATACCGCACAACACTGCTTATGTGGCAGTGGATGCCGCCACGCCCACAGAGCTGAAACTCTTTGAGGATGGCGATCCCGCCGGCATCGTGGATGTGAAAGGCAATGAAAGCGCAACAGGCAATATCTACAACCTCAACGGTATGCTTGTGCGCAAGGCCGCCACATCAACCGACGGACTGCCCAGCGGAATATATCTGTTCAAAGGCAAAAAGATGGTTGTAAAGTAATTCATTAGGGTTGGCGTCCTTGACGCCAACCTTTTTTTTAGCGCTTGTAGTAGGCGCAGCAGGAAGAACTAAGTGCAGGCATAGGAGGTACGGCGCCCCCGCCGTATCCATAGTCGCTCTAACAGAGCGAAAGAGGAGTTTCGTTTTTCATTTGTGCAGGAATGATACGGCGAGGGCGCCGTACCTCCTAAAGCTGCACCTACTACATTTGCTTTTAGCCAAATGTCAACTAAAAAAACACGTCAGAATATTCGATGAGTGAGCCTTAGTTCAAGCACGGGATATACCTTGAAAGCCTTGAAGAAACGCACATAGCGTCCCACCTTGCCGTCGATGTCATCCACATCCTTCGCCAAATCGACTCCCTCGTGGGTTATAATCCTTGGCGTGCCGCCCCAAAACATAGCTCCGCAATCAAACGAAATCCAGTTGCGGTCACTGCGTTTTGACAGTCGTCCGCCATATCCGAAACCAAGATAAGGACGGAAATTGTTTACCTTTATCTTGCACGAAACGGTATTGTCTTCATCGGGTTCCATCCGGTATGGAGTGCCGTCCTTGTAGTTTCCTATGTGGACACCCATGCGGCCATAGCTCTTAAACTTGTTGTACAGTTCCTCGCTTGCCACAAGTTCCTGGTCGCCCACCTTTATATATGGCACAAGGTCGGCAGGATCGCCAGCAAGGAAACGCTTGTACGACTCGTATGAAGCCTCTACCCTCTCGTACATCTTATTATATATGGACACGCACACAAGCGATGTGGCATCGTACGTGGCGTTTTCAGCCGTGGCCACCGTGGAAGGTCCCCAATAGAATCCAGCGGTGACGTGCCAATGCTTGTTGCGGAAAGGAAACACGTCGACCAAGAACTTGAAGTTGTTCATCGTGGGTTTGCCCTCCATGTCCACATTGCGGTCCACCTCAAAGGCAAACATCTCGTTCAGCGTGTTTGAGAGTTTGTTGAACTTCTCGTTCTGCACCGTCGGATCGGTGTCGTCACCCACCTGAACACCGAAGTGCATGGTCTGCTCATAGTGTGGGAAAAAGGTGAAACCAGTGCGCACCTGCACCCTATCGCCTATCGGCATGGCCAAGTCAACGCCCACGCCGGTGGTGCCCAACGTGATGGAACCGTCAAGATGATTGAGAATGTTTTTGTCCACCTTGCGCTCTCCGGTTGCCTGCACTTGGGCAAACGAAGACGAAACGGACAGGATGGCGGCTGCGA
>CAVKVO010000326.1:0-2364 GCA_963659575.1 Prevotella sp. CAG:1031 | reverse complement strand
TCGTGGTCATCGCCTTCACCTGCGCCCTCTGCCGCGCCCTCGACGGGCCGGGCGGATTCTGGCCGTTCGGGTGGTTCTGACGTTTCTGTTCCGCTGGAAACAAAAAAAGGATGAAGGTTGTCGCACTCTTCATCCTTGGTTCTTCATTTGTCATTTGGCGGAACATTGTTCCGCTGCCGCTCGGCGGTGCTGTCGCTTGTCGCCTTTTGCTCCGCCGCTTGGCTTTCCTTCACCGCCGTCCTCGCTGAGCTGCAGCTCGCCGCTGACAGGGCAAGCAGCCCGATGAGGGCATAGCTGGATAGCTTCGATAGCGCGCGACAGGCGGTTGACCGCCCTTCGGGTGAGGTTGTTCTCCGCCACCAGCTTCTCCGTGATTTTTGTCGTTTCTTCATATTTCTTCTGGGTCTCCATGAGCAGCGACGACACGTCCTCGTACATCACCTTGTAGGTGTCATGCACGCTCTTCGCCGTCTTCGCCGCCGTGGCCTTGCGGTTGGCGACCCAGGCAATGGCGGCGCCGATGCCGCCCGAGGGTATCGCCCACTGTATGATGTCGAGTATCGTTCCTGCCATTGTCGGGTCGTTTTGTTGTTACTGGTATATTCCTGTCTCTTTCAGCCACGCCTTCACGTCGAAGCTCGGGCAGGCTTTGCCCACACCTGGGAGGTCGCGGTGCCCCACTATCTTGATGTGGGGGAACCTTTCGTGAAAGTTCCTTACATAGTCGGTCAGGGCTTTCCGCTGTGCCGCCGTGCGTGTGTCCTTCGCCGTCTTGCCGTCCTTGGCAAGCCCTCCGGCGTACACGATGTGGCGGCTCATCGAGTTGTACCCCTTCGCGCCGTTGGTCACTTCCCACGGGTCCACCTCAGCGTCCTCGTTGTTGCGCACCATGCGCTCCACCGTGCCGTCAAGGTGAAAGAGGTCGGTGTAGCCCACCTGCTTCCAGCCACGCCCACCCTTGCTTACCGGGTCGGTGTGCCAGTGGCGTATCTCCGCGGAGCTTACCTCACGGCCCTCGGGAGTGGCGGTGCAGTGGATGACCAGATATTTCAGTTTCATGTTATTGTGTCAATACAAAAAGGAAAAGGGGCGGAGTCGCCACACGAACCGGGAATTCCGCGGCTGTCCGCTTGTCCCCGGCGGTGGTCTCCGCCCCTGCAAATCACCGCTTCAATGTCTCTGTGCAAATCAGCCCTTTTCCACGGTGTACTCCGCCACCTCTTTCTTCGAGGCTTCGCTGGTGAGCGTGGCGGTGCGCAGCTTGCCGGTGGCTCGGGCGTTGAGGTGTACGTTGCGCAGATACTTGGTGATGGAGTATTCGGCTGCGCTGGCGGCACCCTCCGACGAGATGCTCGCCGAGAAGATGGCGAGGTTGTCGAGCTTCACGGCCTTGCCGTCGAGCACCAGTTCCTTGATACACTCCACCATGTCGCGCAGCACGCCGAAGATGCAGCCCTGCGAGTAGGGCGTGTTGTGGGCCGCCATGTGCTCGGCGAGCTTCTCCAGACCCACGGTCTCGTCGTAGACGGCGCGGGCGTACCACCGTCCCAAGGTGGGCGAACCGTTGCTCTTGTTCTGATAAAGTTTGTAACGAATCATAGTCGTTCTCCTTTCCTTTTTTTGTGTGTTTGACTTCTTGTTTGCTGTTCTCTCCTGACTGTGCGGCGCAAAGCCTCCGGAATGCCTTTCGCCCCATTTGTCGTGGGCAAAGGTATAGGATGCGGGAAAGGGCGCGGCGGTTACGGGCGGTTTGCGGCAGTTCGGGCGCGTTAAAGTGCGTAAGTAAAAGAAAGACAGGAGATTTGTTGCACGGCAAATGGAAAAGCGTTAACTTTGCGCAATAACATAATACTAAAAACAGAATGTCTTTTTTCGATATATTCAAGTGCAAGCCAAAGCCCAAGCCATGCAAAGTGACCGCCCATGTGATGGGCAGCACCTATGAGGTGACTGCGGAGGGGAAGAAACTTTCCGAGGCCGACAGGGAACACATTGCCAAACGGCGGCAGGAGCGCAAGGAAAAGGAACGGCTCTTGGACTTGCGCGACAAGTGGATGGCCATCGGCACGGCGTTCGCTGCATACCGGCAATTCATGGATACGCCCGAAACGTCATACCCCGATGACCGCACTTGCGAACTGTTGCGCGAATCCCATGCGGAGATGCTGCGCATAACAAAAGATGCGGATTTCGGCGAGTGCCTGCAACTTGCCGTAAAGGACTACCGGAAGATGAACAAGCGAAAGCCGACGGAAGAACAGATGCGCTTCGCCACACACCCCGAGGAGTTCAGTCCCGAGGACATGATCGGCGGCAAGTGGCTCGCCTACCTGAACGGCTACCGCGACTACTGGGAGGGACAGA
>CAVKVO010000325.1:0-2385 GCA_963659575.1 Prevotella sp. CAG:1031 | reverse complement strand
CAATCCCAGCCCAGGGTAAGGACGGCGCGAAGCGACGGACGCCACCCTGGGTAAAAATCATGTCATGCAAAGCTGGCCTACAGAGTCAGCACAACAAGCAACATTTCACCAATAACGTTTCGCTGACAATCCCCATCCTATCTCAACGGCCGGCGATGACAGATTATCTGTAGTAGGTGCGGTGTCCCACCGCACAGCAACAGGAACGCACAAACCACCTGACACCGGCAACACCCCGCGCTTCTTCCTTACAGTGCGGTGAGACACCGCACATACTACATTCCCCCAATCTACGGGCTGAAATCATTTGTTTCACTTATTGTCCTCTATGCCGTACATGACGAAAAGCAACATACCCCAGCCCTGCAGGGGCGTGACAATCCCAGCCCAGGGTAAGGACGGCGCGAAGCGACGGACGCCACCCTGGGTAAAGATGATGTCATGCAAGGCTGGCCTACAGGGTCAGCACAACAAGCACTGTTGTCACCAATAACATTTTGCGAACAATAACGCCACACCGTTTTACCAAGGTCGCTTTTTTGTGGTGACCCTTCAGGCCACTCGTCCTCCCCACCGCATGAGACCCAGGGTGGCGCTCCGCGGCTGCCGCCGCTCCGTTTACCCTGGGCTGGGAACGTTACGCCCCTGCAGGGCTGGGAGATGCAATGCCTCTTTGCGTTGCCCTTGCGGATAGGCATCATAGTTTCTTCAGTAGCAACCGTTTCTTGCAAGTCTTAATTCTTGTTCTAATGGAACATACTCTCGGAGACGGAGTTATGGATGTAGGTGAGTTTGTAAACAAAGAGTCTTAATTCTTGTCCTAACGGAACATACTCTCGAAGAGTAATTGACTTTCCCTTCGGCCACCGAACATTGTTTCGTGTTAGGAAAACTTTCTGTTTTCCGAAGCTGAATCTATGACATCATATCAGATAGTCTTCCAATACCCCCGACTGGGCTTCGTCAATGAATTGCCTCACCAGGGTCTTCAGTTCGTCGTCTTCTATATCCAGTTGCTGAAGAGGACCGTTCTTAGGATAAATGTCCAAGAAGACTACCACCTCCGCTGTCTTCGAAACCAAATAAATCAAGCGGAAGCCATCCTTTCTAGAAAGATGTTGCTTTTTGTCGGGCAAACGCAACTTGATGATAATCAAGTCGCCCTCCAACAATATCATGTCGTTGTTCTGCCGAATCTGTTCTATTGGCTTGGCCGCAAACTCGCGCTTCACCTCTGTCTCCACATTGGCATAAACCTTACGTTTAACCTTCAAGAGCTGAGCCAGACGAGTGCGAAAAGAGCTGATGGTCTTGAAACTAATCATGAACGGCTATTCTGTTGATGGCCACGCTTGCGTCCGCCAAGAGGGCAGCCCACTCTTCATCTTTCGCCGCCTTGATGCGGTAATTCTTGATGTCGCCGTTCAGCTCGTAGAGGGCGGAATAGTTTCTCTTCAGCTTTTCAGCCTCAGCGCTTACGCCATACTCTTTGGGCATCTGCTTGCAGGAGACATAAAGCGCCTTGAGAATATGAAGCATGGAAGTCAACTGCTTGCCAAACACATTGTAGTCACGCTCGGTAACCGTATTGCACTGGCTATACAAGAACTCATAGAACGCGTCCAGATCACGGTTCAGCCGACGAAGCTGACCGACGCTATACTCGTTGGGAGCCAAGGCTTCCAGACTATGTCTGTACGACCGCGTCCCCAACCTTAAAATGCTCTGTGATATGATTGCTGTCTGGCACATAATCTCTTGCTTTTATTTTCTTTCTTCTTGCAAATGTACGATTATTTCTTGTATCTTTATTTCATTTGCGCTCACTTTTATATATATTTATACATTTTCACCACAAACAACCAGCTCACTACCTATTGTAAACCATCATGGCGCAGCGGTTTTTGCCGAAGGCACGGTTTATCCGTGAGTTCCGTGTTCGAACTAACTTTCCCTTTCTACCTCTGCAAGAATAACCTCCGGCAACGTACCCATCAGCGTGATGGCGGAAACCTACAGACAGGACAACATCCAGATTGTAATATTCCACTTGATAGGTCTTTCCATCAGCGGCTGTTGTGGCAAATTTTGTCACTACAGAATTCAGCTTCTTTTCAGTTGTCGCAAAATTTGCGCCAACTGACTGAAGTGTCGCAAAGCTTGCGTCTGTTGGTTCTGGAGCAAGCTCTTCACGGAGGGCATTGTTGATATGCTTGCCTATCGTCTTGATGTCCCTGCCAAACAGTTGGGATATCTGCTGGCGGTTAAGCCAAACGGTCTCTTGGTCGAGTTTCACCTCCAGGCGTATGCTCTCGTCGGGCTGATAGAGGACTATCTGCGAGTCTTCTCCCTCGGAGTGTATGATGTTGTTGTCGGTCATAATTT
>CAVKVO010000324.1:0-2394 GCA_963659575.1 Prevotella sp. CAG:1031 | reverse complement strand
CAAGGGCAATGTGCTCCTCTGTCTTGTGAACCTCGCCCAGGTGATGAACATGGAGAACGTTGACGCACTGCAAGTGGCTGATGCTGCGCTTCAGGAAGGTACGGTGCCCGACAATATAGCGATACCCAATGCGGAAACAACCTTTTCCGCCATTGCCGACAGATATCCTGGCGTGCTTGCCGCCAACGCTTCCGCCAAGGCCGCTGAATATTCCACAAAGGCTCTGCGGAGCGGTTTCTTCCCCGAGATATCACTCTACGCTTCTCTCGGAACCTCTTACAACTGCACTACAGACGACTATGTTAGTCAATGGCTGATGAATTTTAGGAAACAGGCGTGGGTCAATTTCAGCCCGACGATAGGTTTGAAGGTGTCTTACACACTCTTCAACGGATTCAGCACGCGTAACAATGTGCGCAATGCCAAGTTGTCGGAAATGACGGCTCGACTCGATCAGGAGAATGCTCGCATGCAGCTCCGGCAGGAACTGCAACAGGCTTACTACAACGCCGTTACCGCTACAAGTACCTACAAGGCTGCGGTGAAGTCGGAGGAAGCCAGCCGCATCGACTATGACTATAGGCAGAAGGCTTATGATGCGGGACGCTCCACAATATTCGAACTGGATGAGGCAAGGCAGAAATGGGTGAAAGCCCAGAACGATGCGGTGTTGGCAAAATACGAATACCTCATACGAATGAAAATACTCGATTTCTACAATGGAGAATTTTAAGATGATGTTTGACGCAAAGAATAAGATATCAGCGAGGATGAAACGCTGGTTGCTCTATTCTTTCACTGTCCCCATCGCCGCAGTAGCGGTGGTGTGCTGCAAGATTGAAGCAAGGGGCTATGTGGTGTCCATCTTGCTGCTTGTGTCTATGTGGTTGCTTTTTGTCAAGCGACTCGTGGCCAACATCAAAGACATGGACAAGATGTCGCATATCAATGCCGAACTGACGCTTGCCAAAAACTTGCAGAAGTCCATGCTGTCACCGCTTGAGACCGACACTCCGCAGTTGAAGGTTGATGCCCTTATCGTGCCGGCAAAGAATGTCTCCGGCGACCTCTACTACTATTTTGTCCGCAACGGCTACCTGTACTTCTGCATAGGCGATGTGTCGGGCAAAGGTCTGCCGGCGTCTCTCTTCATGAGCAAGACCGTGAGCCTTTTCATCTGCATCTCCCGTTATGCCATTCGTGCCGACGATATAGCCGAGCAACTGAACATCGAGTTGTGCCAGAACAATGCCAGCAGCATGTTTGTCACGATGTTTATCGGCATACTGAATATAGAGACTGGTGAACTGCAATATTGCAATGCCGGACACGACGAACCTCTGTTGTGGAATGGCGACGACTCCAGCAAACCGTGTTATCTCTCCACCTCTGACAATGTTCCTCTGGGTGTTGACGAGGAGGAGCCTTACACGCAGGGCGAGATGATTCTCAACCCCGGCTCGCGCCTTTGCCTCTACACTGACGGTGTGACTGAGGCTAAGCGTAAGGATAGGGAAATGTATGGCGAGGACAGGCTCCTCGACTGCTTCTCACGCCATCTGCCTGTACAGGACCATGCGTGCGATGCCATCCGCACTGATGTCAAGACGTTTGTCGATGGCAACGAACAGTCAGACGACATCACCATACTGTGCATCGACGTGAAGAGAACGCAAGAAGGCAAAGCGGAAACTGCCTGAGGATTAAAGACATAGAGATGAATCACTAACTACATTAATATAATAAACAAAAAAGATATGGAAATCAATTACAAAGTAGAGGACAATCAACTCCTCATAAAACTCATTGGTGAACTGGATACTCCCGCATCGGAGAAGATTCAACAGGACATTGACAGACTTCTCACAATGTGTGACCACAATGTTGTCATCGACTGTTCCAAAATGACATACATCGCCAGTGCCGGTCTGCGCCAACTCCTGTCGCTCCGCAAGGCCACGCGTGCCAATGGCTGCACAATGACACTGACTGACATCAGCAACGCTGTCATGTCTGTATTCAAAATCACCAACTTCGACCGCCTGTTCGGTATAAAGTAACCGTAAAAGATTAACGTTCCAGGTAATCATTCAGCGTTCCTTGCACCTTGAAAGGTAGGGCGCAAGGAACGCTGAATAGTTATCGTACCAATTTGTTTTTTTCGTCACTTAGAAGTGCTACGCAACACCTATTGCGATAGGATTTGCTGTGAAAAAACTTGACGCGAAAAACGGATGCATAAGATTTGACCCAAAAATGCATAGGATTTGACCGAAATATGCATAGAATTTGGGTCAAATCCTATGCATATTTGACCCAAATCCTATGCATATTTTTCGGCCGTTGCAACATATTATATATCAGACAGTTGCAAAGGTGACTTTCGGAAGAATC
>CAVKVO010000323.1:0-2429 GCA_963659575.1 Prevotella sp. CAG:1031 | reverse complement strand
CAGTGGTGAGAAGAGCAGTATGGGCAGTGTGTTGGCTCCGATGTAGAGCGCAGTGCGCCTGATTCGTTGCGGAGCAAAGTGCATCAGTGATAGTGCCACAGCCGACACGAGATAGGTGATGGCCATGCCGCCAAGCGTTGCGCGGTTGAGATTTGCCTCAAAGCAGCACAGTATTACGAGCGGAACCGCTGCCACAAGTGACGGCTTGAACACGTCGGCGAAGCGCAAACCGCATCGGCGAATGAGCAAACCAGCCATGAAGTATATGGCGTTGCCGAAGGATAGTATGCCAGCAAGACTGTCCAAGGCGTAGAGCACGGTGCCCACCACGGCCATAAACGCCACTGAGCCAATGTTCTTCGGCAGGATTCTTGCGGCGAAGAAGTTTACCGCATAGCACACAATCATTGTGTGGATGTACCAGTAGGGGCCTATCGGGTGGAGAAAAACAGCGTCGGTGAGCACCCTAACGGACAGTTCGCTTGCGCCGCCACGCACTGGTAGCACCGACGATGCGCCTACATACAACGCTTCCATCACGGCATAGGGCAGGAAGAGCCATCCCACCGTGCGCAGAAACTTTGCCGTAGAGCCAATGCCATAGTCGGTCTTGGCCAGAAAACCCGTGATGATGAGAAATCCGCTCATGTGGAATGTGTACACAATCTCCTTTGCATAGGGATATTTGTCGCCTATGTAGGCGAGGTGAAACACCACCATGAGCACTATGAACAGGCATTTCAGCCAGTCTATCTCCGCCTCGCGTCGAGGCTTTTGTATGTCGTTTGTTGTTTCTGTTGCCATCTCCTTTATCTTAATCATAAGACTTCTTATTCGCACTGGTACCGCAAAATCCCAAATGAAGAATATATGACAGGCGGCAAAGTTAAGCATTAAATCCGAGAAACTCCCTTGCATAGCTTTAGACGATATTCTTCTTTTGTCATGCAATAGTCATTTAACTCGCATTTTATACCTAAATTTGCAGAGAACAATCAATCGTCGGCAAGTTGAAAGTATATTTCTACCATACACAGGACATACAACTGATACTGGAGAAACTGCGCCAAGGCGTGTTTCCTCCACATTATTTATATGGTGCGGCCAAACTCGAAGAGCGTCACGGCATAGGTGTCGTGTGGCACAAGTCGCGTCTCGGGTTGCCCCGTTGGCGGATGATGCTGCGCAATGCGTGGCAGATACTCTCTTGCCGTGAGCACTTCGACGCTGTCTATGCCACCCACTACCGCGGCATAGAGTTGATAATACTGCTGCGCGCCTTGGGACTCTACCGCAAACCGATTGTGATATGGCACCATCAGCCCATTGTCACTCCCAAGTCAGCGTGGCGCGAGTGGCTCGGCCGGTTGTTCTATCGTGGCATCGACCACATGTTTTTCTTCTCGCAGAAACTCATCGACGACTCCCTGAAGTCGGCCAAGGCGCGTCCCGAGAGGATGCACCTCGGACATTGGGGCATGGATCCCGTTGATTCCTCCTCCCTTTCCGCTTCCGACAAACCGGCCGGTTCCGGCTTTGTGTTTATTTCCACGGGAAAGGAACTTCGCGATATGCCCACGCTCGTCAAGGCTTTCAACGCTACCGGAGCACAACTCGAAATATATGTCTGCCGACGAAACGGCGACCAGAGGTACGACAAGATATTTGAATCTCTTGAGATAAAGGACAATGTGCACGTGCACTTCACCGACGGACTTGCTCCCTATGAGATTTCTCTCGATGTGCGCCAGGCCGATTGTGTGGTTGTCTGCTGCCAGGAGTCGAAGTACACCGTCGGTCTTACCACCGTTGTTGAGGCTTTGGCGTTGGGCAAACCGATGATATGCAGCCGCAATCCGCAGTTTCCCGTTGATGCCGATGCCGAGCACTGCGGCATAAGCGTACCTTATTATGACGTGGATGGCTGGATCAATGCGGTCAACTACATAAAAGACCATCCGCAGGAAGCCCGCGAAATGGGACGCAAGGGACTGGAGCTGGCTCGAACAACCTACAACGACTCTCGCTGCGCCGATGAAGTGGCGGCAGTGCTGAAGTCAGTTGTCAAATCTTGACGAAGAGAATAAAACGTTCAACTTTAGTTTTCATGTTGTTGTTTTGACAAAAACAGAGTAAAAACCCCTGTTTGTTTTCTGAACCTTCGGCTTGTCGTGATGTATTGCTCCGCCTTTACGAGAGCGCACTCTCGACAGGTGGAGCAATACATCACGACAGTGGCTATCGCCACTCAGAAAACAAACAGGCGATAAACCATGCCTTCGGCGAAAAACCACTGCGCTCCTAACCTCGAAGAGGCCACTGCGCATAACTGTTCAACATTTCAGGGTGCAAGGACCGCTGAACAGTTATCACTGCGCAGCGGTTTTTAGCCGAAGGCGTTGTTTATCGCCCTGCGGTGGACAAGTGCC
>CAVKVO010000322.1:0-2431 GCA_963659575.1 Prevotella sp. CAG:1031 | reverse complement strand
TGACGTCTTCAATTGTCAACTTACTGTTGGATTCAACGATGAGTCCACCATCATCTTTTGCTTTCTGAGTAAGTTGGGTGATATTGCCATTCTTGATGGTCAACTCACCTTTATCTTTGGCTGTGATGGCGAGGTCCATATATAGGGTATGCTTGTTCAAATCTATGTCAACTTTAACACCAGCACCAGTGTCCTTGTAGTCCTTAATTGTCACATCCTTCAACAATGCATAGTCGCCACCTTTAGTTACGGCAGCAGCGAACTGTGTTTCTGTCTCGATGATACCCTTCTTTGTGTATGTACCAGAAATAGAGGTCGGCAGATTTGCGCCTTCCTCGTAGTAGATGACAGCACCATTTGTGTTAGTCACAGTGATGCTCTTAACTGTTGCACCGCTATTTACGCGGACGTTACCCTTTTCTACAACCAGTTCGTCGATGGTAACACCATTGGTAACCACGAGAGTGTTCTCTGCTGTAGAAGCAGTCACCTTCTTGAAGGTTGCAGTACCAGCGTTTCCAGCCAAGGTCACAGTGGTGTTAGGCATGGTGATAGTCATCGAAGGAGCGTTTGTGGCGTTGTTAGGCACAGAAACGGTGAGGTTCTGCACGGACTTCGATGCGTCTTCGGTGCTCTCTGAAGTGTTCTTGTCAGATATCGTGATATTGGCATCGTCAGCCACTTTCTGCAAGGTAACGGTCTTGGCCGAAGTGCTTGAAGAAGAGCTTGTCTCAGGGATAGATATGGTTGCAGAACCCGAAACTGTGCCAGTTACAGCTACGTTGTCGCTTGAACCGAGTGCATTTTCTACGCCAGAGGCGTTGTCTGTTGTGGTTTCAGTTGTTGCGCTGATGGTAACCTTCTTGAGGGCAAGTCTATACAGGTTTGTTCTGTCCATCGTGTACTTACCTGCATACACCTCCGTGGCCTTGCCGCTGCCTGTGGGCTTGATGGTGACTTTAGCGTCGGTGTAGACACCTGTCGGAGCGGGAATGTAGAACACACCTTCCTTACCTTCTTCAGCTCCAGAGAATTCGATTGTAACGGCGTTGTCTGTTGTGACAGTAGCGTCAGTTGTTTTCAGTTCCGGAGTAGCATCGGTAACAGAAGTGGTGAACTCGCCGCAGAGTTTCTGGTTTGTGGTGAGTGTGATTGTTCCAGCTGCGCAAGGCATTGACTCCACATCAATACAGAACACACCGCCAAGGTGCTTGAACGCTACGCTGTTGCCTTCAATCTTTGCCAACATGGCGGGGTTGAAGCTGTTTCCATCCTGCGATGAGGGGAAGAATGTCTGGTCAACCTTGCTGTATTTGTATTCTTTGGGGAAGGTGTAAGTCAGAGTGTTGTTTGACAACTTCTGGGCTACGTCGTAAGGATAGATAGCGTAGCTGCCAATCTCACCTGTGATTGTTCCCTCGAAAGTAGCGGAACCTGTTTTTGCTCCGGACTTCAAACCAAGGGGAGAGAATTTTTCGCTAGCAGCGTTTTCGTTACCAACGGTGATGACACCGATCTGGTCGCCATCCTGCCAGTAGAAACTACCGTTTGCAAGGAATGCGGCACGGGTCTGCTCTGCACTGACAGACGCATCCAGTTGCACGGTGTGTCTGCCGTCAAAGCCCAAGTCATTGCTACATGATGTAGCCAGCGCGGCCATAAAAAGACCGGCAAATGTTAATTTATTCATAAGCGTTTGTTGTTTGTTTTGTCTTCCATTGCCATAATGTATGAACAAATAGGGCAACAGAGGTAAAAGATTATTCGTCGTCGTCAGAACTTGTGTTCGACATGGTGGGCATACCGACTTCGTCGTCGCCTGTGCTTGTGGACAGTCCTTTCCAACCGCCTTTCTCCGCAGTAGCGCTCAAGGCTGCCATCAACGGGGTAGCTTCCATTTCCACCACCTTGATTTCGGGTGTTAAATACTTTTTCTCCATTTCTTTTGTTTTAGTGTTCTCGTTTTCCCGGCCGAGAGCGGTTCATTTTCTTTATATATATTAATGTATATGGAAACCGCCTGCGCCATAGGGAAAACGTACCGAAATTTCAAGGGTACTGCTGTATAACCCAAAGGTTTCCCGGATCAACTTCGTCGTTGAATCCGCCACAAAGATATGTAAAAAGAGGCGTAGCCTCGCCCCCCCCCGTTAAATTTAGTTAAGAGAATAAAGATTTAACAGTTCGGGGAGCTTTGGGGAGTGAATTCATGTGCATGAAGCTTGTAGTAGGCGAAGCGTCCTCGCTTTGCCCTTAGCTCTAAAGATCAATTGTTAACGACAATAGAGACAACTTTATGGCAATGCGTGTTTCGCGCTTTTCTTGGCGCAGCCCATTGTCTCTATTGTCTCTATTGTCGTTTTTCATAGAACGAGTCACACGAATTATCTTTCTTACTATATATTATTGTATACGTACATTATTATATATA
>CAVKVO010000321.1:0-2456 GCA_963659575.1 Prevotella sp. CAG:1031 | reverse complement strand
GTCCGCAGCGACTCCTCCGTCTTCTCAACGAACCGCCGGTTGTCCTCATAGTCGTTCAACACCACCGGATTGTCGATGTGATATATGCTGATGCCTTTTTCGCACAAACGTTTTCCGAACATCACATCTTCATATCCATAGGCCGTAATGGTTTCGTCAAAAGGGTTGGCAAGCATGATGTCGCGACGAACCATGAAGTTTGTGGTTCTGAAACACTTGTGCTCACTATTCCTGCGAACCTCTGCCGTGTGGTTGTGCACCTCTGCCTTTTCGTATCGGTAGCGCAGATTGCTGCTCAACGTGCCATCATCTTGACCTATGGTGACACCGCCGCAAACGACCTCGCTTGCATTGCAGCGAATATATTCGGAAACGAAACCGTCGCTACCGACAACCACGTCGCTGTCAATGAACAAGAGCCAGTCTTTGCTGCTTTCCTGTGCGAGGAAATTCCTTATGGCAGAGCGTCCCGAATTGGCCGTTCGCTCTATGAAGCGGCAGTGGTCAAAAGCGTTTATCCGTCTGTTCTCCACCACGGTCTGACTGTCCGTCGAACCGTCGTCGGCCACGATTATTTCATAAGAAAATCCATTCGCTGTCTCTTCCGCAATCCTTTCGCACTGGGCATGGAGCGTTTCCACCAGTCCAACACACACATTGTTGTACGTCGGCATGAGGATTGAAAGGTTGGTCATGTGTTTGTTTTCGGCCATTTGCTCTTGTTTCGCGATTGGATTGCTGTAGTTTGTTGATGAAGCCTTAAGCAAGTTTGTGGAATTACAAACGCTCTCGCAAATTTACACAAAATTTCAATCACGAGTCAGGCTGGGAGAAAAACTTTTTTCAAATTATGGACGGTTTCATGCAATATTTCGCAAAATATGTTGTTATACCTATAACAGGATTTGAATGATGGATCAAGAGATATTCTATATACTAGGCTCGTTTCTTGTCAGTTTCGGTTGCGGTTTCGTGCTGATACCGCAGATTGTTTCGTTCTGCAAGAAGCACAACCTTTACGATATGCCCAATATCCGCAAGGTGCACAAGAGCGGAATACCGAGACTTGGCGGGATATGTTTCATACCGAGTATGCTGTTGGCTTTCCTGATAGCGATATCGGTGTTCAACCACATTTCTAACGACAGACAAATAACATTCAGTCTCTGGTCACTGATATTCTTCATCGGCATCGCACTGGTTTATAGCGTAGGCATGATTGACGACCTCATTGGGCTCAGTCCAAAGACAAAGTTCTTGGTGCAACTGGTAGCTGCGGCACTGCTGCCTTGGTCCATGCTCTACATAAACGACTTCTACGGTTTTCTCGGCATCCACGCCATTCCCTACTGGATAGGTGCTCTGCTTACGGTGTTTATCATCGTTTTCATCGACAATGCGCTCAACTTGATCGACGGCATTGACGGACTATCCTCCGGACTCGCAGTGCTGGCTTTGGGAGGATTCCTCGTGTGCTTCTACAACGAGGGAATATGGATTTATTGCATCCCGATAGCGGGATTGATGGGAGTTTTGTTGTCGTTCATGTATTACAACCTGTTTTCCAAAGCCGGCAAGAACAAGATTTTCATGGGCGATTCGGGCAGTCTCTCCGTTGGTTTTATCCTCGGATTCCTGTGCGTAAAGCTTTCCATGGACACGCCCAATGTAGTTTCGCCGGGCAATATCCGGTTGCTTATGGCCTACACGTTTCTGATAGTGCCGTGTTTTGACGTGGTGAGAGTGATTATCGTGCGCCTCATTCACCACAAACCGATATTCGACGCTGACAAAAACCACATACACCACAAGCTGCTGCGAACAGGAATGGGCCAACGCCAAGCGCTCATAACGATACTTTCCATGGCAGTCGTGTTCATCGTCATCAACTGTCTGCTATCCTCTTGTCCAAGTCTCAGCGTAATTGTTCTGGTGGACATTGTGGTATGGATTGCAGCACAACTGACCATAAACCATTACATACACAAAAACGGCAAGGAGGTGTTCTGTCGTGAAAAATAGGACTGCGCTTTGCATAAAGAGGGCGATTGACCTGTGCGGTTCCGCCTGTGGGTTGGCATTGCTGTCGCCCGCATTTCTGATTATATACATTGGTTTGAAGGTTTCCTCAAAGGGTCCTGCGATATTCAGTCAGGAACGTATCGGACTTGGAGGCAAACCTTTTATGATATACAAGTTTCGCACAATGGTGGTGAACACCGAGGAAGACGGCATACCGCAACTGGCTGAAGCCAACGATGAGCGGCTCACACCCTTCGGGAAGTTCCTTCGTGAGCACCATCTGGACGAACTGCCGCAGCTCTGGAACGTATTGCGCGGCGACATGTCGTTCGTGGGTTACAGGCCAGAACGCCAGTTTTTCATTGACAAGATTATGGAACTTCGTCCCGACTATGCCGAACTTTACAGCATACGACCGGGCACTACGTCGATGG